>CAUJFT010000260.1 GCA_963169475.1 Bacteroidota bacterium
GATTCCAGCCGGTAAATCGTCCATATTCATCTATGTTAAATATCCATACATCTTGCCTGCCAAAATTATCCGGAACATGGTTGTCTTTGGATTGAGTAGTGCCAAGTACTCTATAGTCATGTCTGACCCCATTAATCCCAATTGGAATGATTTTGTTGATTTTAT
This sequence comes from Bacteroidota bacterium, assembly GCA_963169475.1. Lineage (GTDB taxonomy): Bacteria > Bacteroidota > Bacteroidia > J057 > J057 > JAAFHL01. Next base: position 166 of record CAUJFT010000260.1, read on the forward strand.
CAATTGCGGCACCTCCGTATCTTCTTTCCCATATCAATTTTCCTTTATTATCGAGGCGCGCAATCCAGCCGTCAATGCCTCCAAATGGGGGCATTTGCATAGTTCCGTCCTTAGAGCCAGTTTCACCCCCAAGCAGAAACCCTTTGTCATACATTTCTACTACACAAAATCCTCTATCATTATTTCCGCCCCCGTAGGATTTTGTCCATTCTAGTACCCCTTCTTTGGATAATTTAGCCAGAAATAAATCCATTTCGCCTCCCCGTGTTTTAATATCTCCTTGAGGAGAATCAGTGGTGCCTACAACTGCAACCCCCCCATCACTTGTGAGGATAATATCTCCTATTTCTTCATTTCCGGTGCCTCCTAATCGGTTGCTCCACAAAATATCTCCCTCCGTTGTTGATTTAAAGACTACAATGTCACGCCCCCCAGAATTATAACCCGCTATCCCGTCAGCCGAGCTTTCTTCTGCCAGCACTACTACGTTTCCGTCCGGTGTATAGATGATTTTTTTTCCTATATCAAATTCGCTTCCTCCATAATACTTTTCCCACACGATTTTTTGGGAAAACCCAGAATAATTCAAACCTAATAGGATAATTACCCACAGACAATTTATATAAAAATTATTTTTGATTACTATTGACATACTTTGTTTGAAAATCGTGATAAAAAGTAAGATTTTTGGGGTTAAATAGACCACAGAAACAATAATTAAGCGGTCAATAGGACTTAGTTTGTGTTTAAATGTCTAACCTTTGTTGGCTTATACTAATTAGTTATTCCATAATTAAAAACTCATCATTGGTAGCGTTTAGTCTGATAATCTTGATATATTTTTGATTATAAAATTCGCCCGTCCTTCATCTCTATAGTCATATCGGATTTTTTGGCAAACTCTATATCGTGAGTAACCGCGATAATTGTTTGGTGGTAAATAGTAGTCAGCTCTCTAAAAATATCATAAACAATTTCCGTATTATTTGAATCAAGATTGCCGGTAGGCTCATCGCCCATAATAATCTTTGGGTCATTAATCAAAGCCCTTGCGATAGCTACCCGTTGCTGTTGCCCACCCGAAAGCTTAGAAGAAAGTTTGAGGGCATATTCGTGCATTCCCAGCAATTTCAGCTTTCCATAAGCCTTTTCTTCTATTTCTTTTTTATTCAGTTTTCCTAATTTTAAAGCCGGAAGCATCACATTTTCGAGTGCGCTAAATTCCGGAAGCAAATAATGAAACTGAAATACAAACCCAATATTTTCGTTACGAAAACGCGACAATTCACTCTGCCCTTTCCCCGAAACTAGTTTTTCATCTATATAGACACGTCCAAGATAATCCGTATCCATCGTAGAAAGAATGTATAAAAGTGTGGACTTTCCGCACCCTGATTTCCCCGTTATAGTAGCAAACTTTCCCTTTTCAATACAAAGCGACACCTCTTTTAATACCTCAAATTTTACGGGGTCATAAAAATATTTGGTAATTTGCTCGGTACGAAGTGCAAAATCAGGCATATACCTATGTTTTGTTCAATATTCCCTTTAGATTTTGATACTACTCACTCAATGAAAGCAGATATATTTCCTTTAAAGCCCATTTCGAGAATAATGTTTCCTTTTATGATTTAGGTCAAAATAATCTTGACTACAAGGGCTTTTGTAAAATTCCTTTTCCCAAACGCGGGGGGCGAAGGCTATATATTTATGGAAGCTATAATCCTTTTCTCTTCTTAAATTCAGCAAGCCCGGCTTCTAAGTTTTTCTTATAGGTAGGCACATCAGGAGCTTCTTGATAGCCCCAGCCCGGAATAAGTTTGGTTTTATCGTGGTCTAATAATACATAGTAGGGCTGTGCGATAAATCCATAAACCCTATTTTCTTAATCTCTCCACTTATCTCCTACAGTATAAATCTTATCTCCCTCGGGGGTAATTTCTACGGAAGGAAGTTCTTCATTATCATCTGTGAAGAGAGAGACCAATACATAGTCCTCTATAAGCATTTTTTTCACAATAGGGTCAGTCCAAACGGTTTGCTCAATTTTACGACAGTTCTTACAAGTATGCCCTGTAAAGTCCAATAAAACCGGCTTATTCACCTTTTTGGCATATTCAAGCCCTTGCTCCAAATCATAAAAAGCACAAATTCCGGGAGGGGTTTCCTCTTTTAGGTAGTCATATTTTTTATTAGGGAAATTACAGATTTCATTGGCAGAGATATTCGCTGCTGGGGTACCTGTCTCCGCAGCACTTATTTCAGGAGGAGGAAGCAATGCCGCAGAGTCTAATAATCTAATCGGGCGATTGGGTAAAGCCGAGAACATATAGACCGCAAGCGACAAGAAGAAAACGCCAAACAACATTCTGGGGACACTTACTCCCTCCGCAGGAATATTGTCGTTTTGAATGTGTAGCTTACCGATAAGGTACAGACCCAAAACGGCAGAAATTCCCACCCAAATACTTAAAAACAAAGGACGCGGAAGTATCCCCCAATGTTGAACCAAATCCGCATTGCTTAGATACATAAAGGCGAGTGCTATTTCCAAAAAACCAAGCGTTATCTTAAATGTGCCGAGCCAACCGCCGCTCCTTGGCATTGATTGGAGCAGGCTTGGGAACAAAGCAAGAATAGCAAAGGGTAGTGCTAAGGCGGAGGAGAATGCCAGCATTGGAACAATAATGCAAATCCATGAACCTCCGGTTGCGGCTTTCGTCAGCAAAGGAGCAACAAACACTCCCGTACAAGAAAATGAAACCAAGACTAAGGTCATTGCCATAAAAAATATTCCGGAAATACTATTAGTACTTCCTCTTTTGCTAATAGCATTTACGACACCCGAAGGTAAGGATAAATCAAATAGCCCCAAGAAGGATAACCCGAAAGCAAAGATGATAATGAACAATCCAAGGTTCACCCAAGGGTTTGTGGCTAATTTATGTAAAATATCCGGACCAAAGATTGCGGCAAGTAATAGGGTTACGCCTGTAAACATTACAACAATAGAGGTTCCGTAAATAATTGCATTGACGATTCCTTTGGTACGACTTCCGCTTTTCTTGGTAAAATATGAAACAGTAAGCGGAATCATAGGGTAAAAACAAGGGGTAAGTACGGCTCCTATTCCGGCAACTAACCCCAAGATAATCAATTCCCATAGGTTACATCCATCTGCTTCTGTTTTAGCCGAAACGGTAGTGGTAGCTGCTGTTTCGGACCAAGCAAAAGCCGGTTCGATTTCTTGCTTTCCCGTTACGATTTTATCTTTTTCGCCGGCATGAAACGTAATATTCCCCTTTAGCATAGGGTTGTCTCCCGTTACTCTTAACTTTTGAGTATAAGTAACGGAGTCTTCGTAATACACCATGTCGGACTTTGTCGTTTTATCTTGAATCTGCTTTCTTTTACCAGAAAGTACTACGTTTCCCTCCTCCGTCAAGTCCTTGCTACCCGTAGGAGAAATTTCAAAATCAGGCATAAGCGAACCACTACCTTTTTGGGGATACACTTCATAAATCCGTATTCCTGGCTCTATCAAAGCCTTGAAGGTCAAAGTAACAAGGTCTCCAGATTTGGGTTTCAAATTACCATCAGGGGTAACTTTCACCGTCCAATGAACTCCGTTGAGGATATGGGTATCGCTATTAGGCTCTACTTCGGCTACCACTCGCGTTGAGTCTTTTTTGGTGGGGGTAGCAGGAGTACCTGTAGTTCCGGTAGAAGATGGCGATTTACCATCAGTTGCCTGAGTAGCCGCTACGGTCTTTACAGAGGCTTTAAATTCATAATTATCTGGCAAACACATGGATTCATCACAAACCTGATACCGTAGATGCCCTACAATCACGGGATTTTCGGTAGTGATTTTTAGCTTCTGACTAAAAGAAGCGGTTTTATCATAAAAAGATATATTTGCCTCAAATACATCGTCAAATTCGGTTTTTTTGCCGGGACCATCTATTACCTTTCCTGATATTTCAACCCCTTTTGATTCTTTATCCAAGATAAACTCCAACGGAAGGGCAGCTTTACTAGGCTGCTGTGAGGCGTAAATATGAAATCCGTCTTTTAATGTACAAGTAAAATTAAGGGTAATAATATCTCCTACTTTGGCATTAGGAGAAATCTCGTGTTTTTCTGTCCATTTTATGACATCTCTTGGCTTAAAAGATTGCCCCCATACGGAAAAAAACGAAACCATTAAAAAAGCGGTTAGCAGACCGTATCTGAAGATTTTCATACAATTTATAAATAAAGAAATGAAAAGCATAGTAAGCGATAAATCGGGGGCAAGTTAGCGATATTAGTTGGATTATTAAAATAAATAAAAAAGGATTAGGAGAAACATCTCATAAATTATTAAAACAAAGTGGGAAGCCAATCCCTTTCAAAAAATGTAGGATAGAGTAGAAATTTTGTCTCTATTCGTGCTACTATAGATATAGATAAAAAGTATTTGAGGATAAACCCCCAAATCTAATAACTTTTGACAAAAAATTACGTATAGCTACTGCCTTATATCCTAAAAAGCATGAAATAAATAATTCTTCTTTTGAAAACTATAAATGATTGGTAATAATAGCGTTAAAAACTAATCACTCAAAATTACTTAACAGAGAAATCCTGCCATGAAATCAACCATTAAATACATGCCCATCCTCTATGCTTGGTTTTTAGGTTTGGGTATCCTTTATTCTTCACAAAGTACTTACCTTTATTCATACAATGAGTATCATTAAAGCCAAAGAGCTTAGTAAAATAGGATATACTAACGATAAGGCAAGAAGTCTGATTATCAATATTGTATCTAAACATTTCAAACATCATCTAAAACAAGAAATACTTAGGCTACTAATAGAAATTTTAGAACGCCCAGAAGACTTTATTCATGACGAAATATGGAAAAGCCTTGCGGAGGTCTATGTACAAAAAGAAAAAATGATTGACATTCAACCCATCACACTCCTAAAAGAAACCGGAAAACTAAAAGTATATGGCGCGAAAGAAATAGAACAAAATGCACACAAGCAAATGGAGATGGCGATGTCTCTGCCAATTTCGATTCAAGGGGCATTGATGCCAGATGCACACACAGGTTTTGGGCTTCCAATAGGGGGAGTGCTTGCGACTACTAATGCCGTAATTCCTTATGGGGTAGGGGTAGATATTGGTTGTAGAATGGCATTATCCATATTTGGGGAAAATGAAAAATTTATAAAACGATTTGGAGTTCAAATCAAGGAGGCACTCA
>CAUJFT010000261.1 GCA_963169475.1 Bacteroidota bacterium
GCAATGGGCTTTCCCATTAACTCCTCCCATTTGCTAAGAATTTTGTGCATATCCGCCTCATCGCGGATACCCATAGATTCTAAATAATAGGTAATCGCCTCCCCGAGTCCAAGAATATCCTTTGCCATTAGAATTGTGTGTATATTACAAAAAAGCAAAGGTACTACTTTTTTTCACTATTTCAATCCCCCATGTCCAAATTTTTATGATGCGTAAACGTTTTGGTTTTTTCTGGATAATTTATTGCCTATCTTCCCAACTTTTGTATTACCTTTGCCTTAGATAACCCCTCCCAATCGAATAACGCTGGCTTTGAGAGGAATAAAAACAATAATTTGTCTTGATAAACTAAACGATAAAAAATATATGATTCCTTATTGGATGTCCAGAACAAAACTCCTGATAGGGGAAGAAAAAATCGAAAAACTTATGAATGCCCATGTCCTTGTTGTAGGCTTAGGAGGAGTGGGTGCTATTGCAGCAGAAATGATAGCACGTGCCGGAGTTGGCAAAATGACAATTGTAGATGCAGATACTGTAGAAGCGAGCAACAGAAACCGCCAAATCCCCGCCTTATTTTCCACAGAAAACCAACTAAAATCGGAGGTACTCAGCCAAAGGCTCAAGGACATCAATCCCGAACTTGACCTTACCGTCCTCTCGGAATATCTGAAAGACCAAAGAATGTTCGATATATTAGATGCAGGGAATTTCTCATACGTCTTGGACTGCATTGACACCCTTTCACCCAAAACCTATCTTATCAAAGGGTGCTATGACCGCAAAATCCCTTTTGTAAGCTCTATGGGAGCAGGCGGAAAGGTGGACCCTACACTCGTGCAGGTTACAGATATTTCTAAAACTTATAATGACCACCTCGCCAAGTATGTACGGAAACGCCTCCATAGAATGGGAATTTATCGTAAAGTAAAAGTAGTTTTTTCTCCCGAAATTGCAGACCAATCCAAGGTAATTTCTACTCCAGACGATACCCGCAAAAAATCTGTAATCGGTACCATTTCCTATATGCCTACTATCTTTGGCTGCACTTGTGCCGCAGTCGCAATACGCGACATTTATGACAGCAATAAATAAGAAGTATTAAACCAAATTTACTATAATTACTATGTTGAAAGCCTTAATTGTAGAAGATGAAAAAAAAAGCCAACTACTACTAAAGTCTATGGTAGAAGAATTTTGCAAGGGGGTAGAAATTGTAGCAATCGCGGGTTCTGTGAAGGAAGCACTTGCCGCAATAGAAGAGTATCAACCGGACTTGCTATTTGAAGATATTGAACTTCCTGATGGAGACGGGTTTCAAGTATTAGAACAATGTGCTAAAATTAATTTTGATATAATTTTCACTACTGCCTATGACCAATACGCAGTAAAAGCCTTTAAATTCTCCGCAACGGATTATTTGCTTAAACCGATTGATATAGAGGAACTGCAACAAGCAGTAGAAAGAGTCGTACAAAAAAGAGCATCAGGAGGTCCTCCCGTTTTCCCTACCAAAGAGAGTGTAGGAGTGCTAGCACAGCAGGCACGCAATCCTCATCAACCGCTAAAAAGAATTGTATTGCCTACAGCTTCAGGTTTTACTGTCGTCAATCCAGAAGAAATTATCCGATGTGAATCTGACCGAAACTATACCTATATCTTCCTCGCCGATAAACGGCGGATTCTTGTCTCCAAAACCATTAAAGAATATGAAGATATGCTGGAAGAATATAACTTCTTCCGTATCCACCAATCCCACCTCATCAATCTTTTATTCCTGAAAAACTACATCAGAGGAAGAGGAGGAAGCGTAGAGCTTACGGACGGAACAATTGTAGATGTTTCTGCAAGGAGAAAATCTGACTTTATGCGGCGTTTAAATATGAATCCCGAAGATTAAATTTTATTGAAATTATGAATCAAGTTGTTGATAACACGTAAATTAATTTAAATTAATCGTTGCCCATTACTTATGATAAAAAAAATATTAATAGTATTATTTGGGGGAATAACGGCTTATCCTTTGCTTGCTCAGGATTCAGATATACTCCTTAATCACGATTTATATCACTACATAGACCGCCTTGATATCCGTAACTATACCGGTAAAACCATTCATACTGATATTAGACCCTACGGCAGACAGTCTTTGTCGGAGGTATTTCAGTCGGTGGACTCTACGGGTATGAGTTGCTACGAATATAAATGGCACCAAAAAATGCGCTTGCTCGCCGATGATGAATATGCCATGAAAACGGTTGAAAAAGGGGTACTTTGGGGATTTTTATACAAAAACAAAAGAGACCTTTATCATCATACAGATTCCCACTTTCGGATTTACGTTAATCCCGCCATGCAGTTTTTTGGAGGAGGAGAGTATTACTCCGGAAAAAACACAGAAATGCTCTCCATTAATTCGCGAGGAGTACAAGTAAGGGGAGACTTTAACCGTAAAATCGGTTTTTTTACGGAAGTATATGATAATGTAATGCGTCTGCCTCAATTCGTAATGCAAAAAGCCGACCCTGACGGGGTTGTACTAAGAGAGGAGCGCCTTAATTTACCCGGAGAGACCTATGTAAAACGCTTTGCCAGAAATAATAATAGTCTTGACTTTTTTAGCTCACGAGCTTATATTACTTACTCTCCTTTTTCG
>CAUJFT010000262.1 GCA_963169475.1 Bacteroidota bacterium
TAGGAAAACAAGAGAAAACGCTCTATCAGACACTTGTATTTCAAGACAATATATCAAAGGCAATTATTCCGGCGCAGTCCGTAGAAATTGTGCCCTCCTCTGTTCATCTTGCCGCCTTTGAGAAGAATAATGATGTAGGCAAAGAATTTATCCTTCAAGAACAATTGCAAGAAATTAGGGATAATTATGATTTTATCTTGATTGACTGCCCGCCTTCTTTGGGTGCGCTTACGGTCTCTGCCCTTACTGCTAGTGATTATGCAATGATTGTATTACAACCCGAACCCTTAGCAATTCAAGGAATGACGGAGTTCGTAAAGATTCTTCGTACTGTAAAGACCCGCATGAATCCTGACCTAGACATACTTGGCGTACTTGCTACAGGGTATAATAGCCGTACTATTTTGCATAGAGAACTCATAGAGTATCTCGAAAAGGAATATGGGACGATGATTTTTAATACTAAAATCCGCTCAAATATCAATATTCCAGAAGCTCAAAGTATGGGGAAAGATATCTTCACCTATTCTCCCGGGTCAGCAGGTGCAGAAGATTATCACGCACTCACCAATGAAATTATTCAAAGACTTACAGTGTTGTAATTTTTATCAGAAAAGAAACCGAATTTAAGTGAAAGACAAAGATTTTTGATTCAGTAAATGGCAAAGAAACTAAAAAAAAGATTCCTCGACTCTATAGGTGCTGCACTTCGGGAAAATGTGGTGGAGGAAATTGTGATAGAGCGAAAAATATTACCCAAAAGAAAGTTGGGTTTCTTAGATGCAATTGGGGCAGATGAACTAGATGCAGAGGCATTAGGAGAGGTCATGCCTTTGAGAGAGAATGTAAAAAAGAAAATTAGCTCCGCTATGCTTCCCGATGCCTTGAAGAAGAGTACCCCTACCTTAGAGGTCGCTCCCCTTAAAAGGCAGGTGAAAGTAATCGATTATAATATGGAACTCTATACCGAACTACTCGAAAAAGTTCGGGACATAGCGCATTATCGTAAACTCTCAATTAATGATATATTAAATCAGGCAATAAAAGATTATACAGATAAATATTGGGATATTAGCATGATGGGAGATGAATAAGTACATCGTTGCCGACTAAGGATAACTTATTTCAACGCAAGTGAGTTTTCAAAATTAGTTTAAATTAAATTTAGAGAAATTAACAGTTAAATTAATACCCACATTGGCAAGGCAACGATTTGTAAGATAAGCGATTTTATCATTTTCAAAATAATCTTCAGGTCTGAGCCAATCGGTTTTTAATATACACCAGCGTGTTTCTGCAATATTCAAATGAGGCGAATAAGGCGGTGAATAAAAAATATGGTGGTGGTTTAAAAAGTATGATAGGCATAATTTCGCTGCTGGAACATAATAGCAATTGCAGCATCATGATTTTCTTTCTTCTTCGAGAAACAGGTAGTTTTACGAACAAATCTCCTGTTTCTGGCTCTTAATGAAGTGTTTACGCCTTCTATTGCTTTTGTAAATTGTTTTCCTACTATATGTTTATGTCCTTTGAGTTCCGAAACGTTTTTCGGCTAACTTGTAATACTATTTCTATGTCTCTTATTCCACTATTGCATAGTAACATGCTTATTATAAAGTGTTTAATTGCGGGACACGCCCCCCCGTTTTTATAGAACCCGATAAATTGTTTCTTACAATCTTTACATAGATAATTTTGAACTCCCGTTTTTTTTACCATTTTTTACTACCTTTGTACTATGGCAATGAGGGCAAGCTATTTTTATTTTTATTTCGCACATAATTACAAAAATAGCTCCTTCTTTGCCTATTGCAAATCATCATACTTTTTAAACCAGAACCTCTTTCTTATCCTCCTAAAAGTTTAAATGAATTCACTATCAACACAAGAGAACTTTATGAAGTTATTTTAAGCCAACCCCGTGCAGGCTAACGAGCTAGTTTACGGCTTCACCTGAAAGGATTGTTTTTTATTTTTTCTTTCTGGGAATTGAAAAATCATAATATATCCCAATTCCAGGGTTTCTCATGGGTGTAGAATACCAATAAAGCGTATTATACTCTAACTTTACGCCAAGCATACCTGAATTATGGATAAATATAAACCAGTAGATACAAACAATGCACTCAGAGTGCCTCTAAACACCCCGTGATAACTCTTTTCTAAGTCACCAAAAACTCTGATATCTGTTTTCTTGTTTTTTATCAGAGGGACAGCCGCACTGACCCCGAATAATACTCCTTTACTTGATGAGGGGTCAGTACCATCCCAGATAATCTCCGTCCAAGTTCCATGGTGAATGTATTTATACTTAAAGTCTCTAATACAAATAATATTATAGTTCAAAGAAACTCCAAGCTGAAGATACCGATGAAATATTGACCAATATTTGCTGACTTTAAGATGACGAGAGGAAAAATCAGGATAGGGAAATACGGCTTTATCAAACCCTGCATAATTCCACTCCTCTTTAGTATGTCCCATAAATTTATTCCCTTTGATAAAAAAGCCGCTCCCTACCTGAACTCTCCAGCCTCCTTTTTGAGCAGTTAGTACCGAAAATATCCATAGAAACATTATTATCAATAATATTTTTTTTCATAACAGTAGAACATTAATGAGTGATGCGAATAGGAAAAGTGTGTACAACTTTATTATGTTATGTAAGTTTCAGAGAGTAAGTACCTTGAGGGATACTCATGGTTTCTATCCTTCCTGATTAATCTGAATGAACATTCAATCTCCGTTGTTGATATTTTTTACCCAACTCTCGACAAGAAAAGGAATATTTCCATTTTCTTGTCGAGAGTTGAAATGGGTTATTTTTTCTTCTTGATTCGGTCTATATCGTACATGAGGGAAATCCGGGGAGAAAATACCTTTGGTACTTCGTCCCACTTAAACCACCCAAACTCTGGTTTAATCCATAAGGTATGATTATGACGCGTTTTGTAGCCTATTGCGGCTCCTATATAGAAGGAGTAAAAACTACTGCCTGGGGATACAATAAACGAACTGTAGTCCGCTCTACTATAGACACTCCATTTTAACTTGGTTCCACTATGAATATTGTACCCAAGCCCCCCTCCGAAATTTAATTTATTTACGATAAAAGGCTGTGTTCCAACCCATATTATTTCTGTCCAGGTTCCATGATGAATATATTTATATTTAAATTCTTTAGTTTGAGTATTTATATAATTTACATTTATCTCAACATTTACCTTTGAGCGAAAAAGACTCCAGTATTTAGCAAACCCAAAATAATTTTGCTTAAATTCTTGATAGGGAAATACACTATTCGTATATCCTGCATATTCCCATGAATCTTTGGCATGCCCCCATAAACCGATTCCCTCTTTTGTTTCGGTATTCAGTAATAATCCACTCCCTACCTGAACTCTCCAGCCTCCTTTTTGAGCAGTTAGCACCGAAAATATCCATATAAACATTATTACCAATAACATCTTTTTCATAACAGTAGAATACTAATGAGTGATACGAATAGGAAAAGTGTGTACAACTCCGTTGTCTTCAGTGAGCTTAAGATAGTAAGTACCTTGAGGGATACTCAGGGTTTCTATCCTCCTGTTTTCGAGCACCTCCGGGTATTCTTTTATTTTGTGACCCTCCCATGTATAAATCCCCGCTTTAACTCTAAGTGATTCGGGTTTATCTATCTGTAAATAAGCATCACAAGGATTTGGTGAAAGAAGGATTTTAGGAATGGTTTCTGAAAAAGACTCCTCCACTTTAGTAAGCAAATTCCCTTTTTCGCGGGGAGTATCAGTAACTGATAGAGGAGGCGTTTGCGTGCTATCTGCTTTTAGTCTGACTATGCAGGTCGGACAATAACAGTTGGTGTTTACGGTTTTACTTCCTGTGGGGGAAAGTCCGCAATAATTATGAGACTGAACATAGATTGTCCCATTAAGGGTGCCCGAAATCTGCTCTCCACAACATACTCTCCACGTTCCACTCCCCGTAGGAGTAGGAGTTTGGGGTATGAGTTCGAGATTATTAGACCACCACGAATAAATATTTTCTGACTGGTGATTGCCAATAGAAAAGGTCTGACACCGATTTAGGGTTACTCCTGTATTGACCACGGGAGTAACTGGAGGAACTCCTGTAGTAATTTCTATCAGTTTTTTTACATACCGGGTTGTCATCGTTCCGGTAACCGGATGAGGGTAAATAATTTTAAGTATGACTGTATCTATTCCTGCCGGGGTATTGGAGGGCAGGGTTACATTAAAGTAGTATTTGTACTCATCGTCAGTAGCAGAGGATTCTGGTATCAAAAAGGTATTATCTGGTTTTTTGATAGAGAAATAATAATAAGCTCCCGGTAAATAATCTTCTACTGCCCAATGATTGGTGTATGCACTTCCATTAATACAGATTTTGGGCGGGGAGGCTATCGTAAAATCCTGATTTGATTTATACACCCTCACATAATCTATTTCCATTTGAGTAGGGTTTCCTATCATACCGTTATCCATTGGAACTCCATGCACTCCGCAATTCAAAATGATATTCATTCCCAACTCTTGCTTGGTAGGGTCAGCCACGAGTTTATTAACCATTCCGCCCACTCTTTTATTGTTCAGATAATAGATTATAGAATCCGACCGCCAATGTGCACCCCATATAAAAAAATCCTTAGTCATGTCTAAATAATAGGCTCCGACGGTAGCCTCATCTAAGGGGATTACATTCTTACCGATTGCCTGACGGTAACCATCGCCACAAGGATACTGATTAAACATATCGTAATGCTCATGAGATTGATACCATAATTTAGTATTTACTCCATTTATGCTTCCTCCTACACCTAAATTACTTCCCTGAAAGAACTCAAAAATATCAATTTCTTCATAAATACAATATGCCGGGTCTATATTTCCTCTGTATAACCAAAATGCCGGAAACATCTTAGTGGGACTTACAGTTCTGCTCGGGATCTTAATCCTCGCCTCAAAATAACCGTAGCGGATATACGCATTAGAGATAAGCTGTGTAGTGAAGAAGTCTGTACCATCAAACCGTTGCTGTAGTTTTAGTCGTCCGGCAGTGATATTGTAGTCGGTGTTGGTGGATTTGGTAATTCCCATATTTAGGTTACCAGATTTAGTCCGCCATTTTTTGTTGGTTTGATTGAATGCGTATGGATAATCTTCATTGCTTGCTTGGTTTACATTCTGGTAAACGTTGAGTGTATTATTGTTTACATTAAACTCATCAGCAAACACCAACTGAAAATTGGTTCCTGACAGTCCGGGTGGCAAAGTACCAATAGCAGTAGGGGGAGTACCCGTCACGCCATTTGTATTGTCGTAATCAATCAATACACAATCCGTACAACTTTTTGTAGATCGGTATTCATCTCTCGCATATTGTGCATAAATCTGAGAATTACTCATCATCATTGCCATTACGCATAAAAGGAGGAATACAACCCGTGTATAACACGGTGGGGGGGGGGTAAAACACATTACTTTTTTCATAAAAATTACAATTATTAGGCTTTGGACAGAAATAGCAAAAAAAATTGGAGAAAATGGCAGAAAAGTCCGAAATTTAAGTTATGCTTCAAAAAAACAAAACAATTCTGCCATGATTTATTGAGTTTTGGTCTTCATAGTTGAGTCGCCGCTAACTATATTATATCGTTGCCGATGAATGGAAGACAAGTCCATCATCCTGTTGATTTAACCGATTCGCCGTTTAATTCGTACACTTACAGCAACCTGACAAAGGTAGTAAAGTAATGGGATATTCCAAGTGTAAATTTTCAGAGATTTATCAAGGACTACTTTTATGCCCCCTCGGTTACTGGAAGATGGAGTGAAATACTGTGGATTAACTTTCGATTTCACAAAATTAGAAAAGCCCCGTTCCCGTTGTCTTTCGGGTAGGGAGTATGGCTTAAAGAACAATCCTGATTAGTTTTTAGTGATTAGTTTTTAGTGATTAGTTTTTTAAGCCCTAATTTCTATGGGAGGGGGTAAATAGTGTTCAAAGTCTAAACTACTTAATCTTATTATTTGCTATTCATTTTTAACTATTTACTGCTTATAGAAAAGGGTATAAGGTAAGGCAAATCAGTGCAGAATCTCTTTTAGAGCCTGAATAGTATCCTCTATTTCTTCCAAAGTATTTTGGATACCGAAGGAGAAGCGGACAGCGTTCATTGCATAGGCAGGGTCTGCATTCATTCCGGATAATACGTGCGAGCCAATCAGGCTACCAGAAGTACAAGCAGAACCTCCTGAAACAGAGACTCCTTTTATATCAAGATTAAACAATAACATTTTTTCTTCTCCACCACAATCGAATCCTACGTTCAGCACTGTAGAAAGAGACTTTCCTTCTTCAGTTTCTCCGTGAAAGCAAATATTAGAAAAATTAGATAGCAAGCCTTGTTTTAACCGGTTTTTTAACGCCCATAAATGCTTTTCCTTAGCCTCAAGGTTTGCATAGCACTTTTCAAGTGCGTGAGCCATTCCTACAATTCCGGCAACATTTTCAGTGCCTGCCCTAAGGTTTCGCTCTTGACTTCCTCCGTGTATCATAGCAGGGATAGCGTATCCTTGTCGAATATACATAAACCCTACTCCCTTGGGTCCATAAAACTTATGTGCGGCTCCATTCATAAAATGAAGTTTGGTTTTTTGGAGGTCAAAAGGCTCATGCCCAACGGTTTGAACGGTATCAGAATGAAAGAGTGCCTCGTATTGATTACACAAATCCGAAACTGCTTGAATATCCAACAAAGTTCCGGTTTCATTATTGGCGTGCATGAGTGAAACCATAGATTTAGGGTGGGCTTTTAGGGCTTCTTCAAGGGCATTTAGGCTGATATTTCCCTTTTTATCTACGGACAACATTACACGATTGATTCCTTTTTCTTTACAAATATGCTCAATAGAATGAGTAACGGCGTGATGCTCTATCTCCGTAGAAATGATAGTACTTATAGAATAGTTAGAAATTACCCCATGTAGGATTGTATTATCAGCTTCTGTTCCTCCGGACGTAAAAAAGATTTCTGAAGGTGCTGCGTTTAGCCGGTTAGCGATAGTTTTTCGTGCTTTTTCAATTGCCGTTTTTAATACCCTGCCATGGCTATGAGTAGAAGACGGATTTCCGTATAAATCACAAAAATAAGGCTTCATTACTTCAAAGACCTCTTCGTCCATACGGGCAGAAGCAGCGTTATCTAAATAAATTCTTTTCATATAAACTTGTTTATTAGGGAAAAATAAGGCATTAAAACTAAGGAATATTAATGAATAATGGCTTCAATCTGAGTTTTTACCTCATCAGCAAGGCGGTCGGCTTCTTGTTGGGATTTGGCTTCTGTGTAGATTCGCATAATAGGCTCCGTATTGGAAGTTCGGAGATGTACCCACGATTCGGGAAAATCCACTTTCAAACCGTCCACATCATTTATTTTTTCATTTTTGTAAAGTTCCGAGAATGCCCGAAAGACCGCATTCACATCTGTTTCCTCTGTCATCTCTATCTTTTGTTTTGCCATGAAATAATTAGGATATTCTGCCCTAAGTCCAGAACAAGTAGTTTTTCGTTTTGCCAGATGAGATAAAAATAAAGCGATTCCTACTAATGCGTCTCTCCCGTAATGAAGCTCCGGAAGGATTACGCCTCCGTTTCCTTCCCCTCCGATTAGGGCATCATGTCGTTTCATAATCTCAATGACATTTACCTCTCCCACGGCAGAAGCGTAGTAACGGCAACCATGCCTTTCTGCAACATCTTTTAGGGCGCGGCTCGAAGAAAGATTAGAAACTACCGGCGATTTTTGGTGTTCAAGGATATAGTCCGCAATGGTAACAAGGGTATATTCTTCTCCTATCATTTGTCCATTTTCATCGATGATAACAAGTCTATCCACATCAGGGTCCACTACGATTCCCAAATCCGCCTTACACGCAACCACCGCTTCACAAATATCTCCAAGGTTTTGTTTCAGAGGCTCCGGATTATGCGCAAACCAACCCGTTGGCTCACAATGAATCGGGATAATTTCCTTCACCCCCAATTGCGCTAACAACATCGGAACAAACACTCCACCACTACTATTGATACCATCTACTACCACCTTAAAATTAGCCTTACCAATTGCGTAGGTATCAGTATATTTTAAATCCATGATTTTTTGGAAATGCACCTGAATGAAGTCCTCCAAAGGCGTAATCTTTCCAAGTAAATTAATCTCTGAAAATCGGTAGTTTTGTTTTTGAGCAATTTCTAAAATCTCACTTCCATCTTTTTTGGTTACAAATTCGCCCCTATAATTCAGTAGTTTTAGGGCATTCCACTCCACAGGATTATGAGATGCGGTAAGGATAATCCCTCCTGCCGCTTTTAGTTCAGGAACTGCGATTTCTACAGTAGGCGTAGTAGATAGCCCCAAGTCTATCACTTCAAAACCCATCGCTACAAGAGTAGCCGTAACAAGTGGATAAACAAAATCTCCCGAAGGGCGGGCATCCTTTCCAATCACAATTTTTACAGAACTTTGGCGCGTTTTGAGCCAATATCCGTATGCTGATGTAAACTTTACAATGTCAATAGGGGTAAGGTTCTTACCAGATACTCCACCTATTGTGCCTCTTATTCCGGAAATAGACGCGATTAATGTCATAATCTATAAAGAAAAAATAGTCTCTGTAAAAAATTGTTGCAAATATAGGTAACAATTTTCAGCTTTTAAAGCCGTCAAAATATTTTCCGCCATAAAACAAAGTCTATACACCTCAAAGGGTGTGTTTAATTGCCGCTCTACCCCCAATGAAAACACTTGTATCAGCTAAAAAAACACTACTTATTCGGTAATTATTAATTTTTTGCATCATACAAGCACGAAAATACAAAAAAGTGTTTTTTCTTTGCATTATCATCGATTAATCAAAAAAATATGAATACCGCTGAAATTCGCTACATAGGCAACCTTCGTACAGAGTCGGTACATGTCCGCTCTGGAAACACAATCGTTACAGATGCTCCTGTGGATAATAATGGAAAAGGAGAGGCCTTTTCGCCCACCGACCTTGTAGCCTCTGCCTTAGTGAGTTGTATGATTACCATCATGGGGATAGCCGCCCAAAATAGAGGCTGGAGCTTAGAGGGACTTGAGGGTAAAGTAAAAAAAATCATGGGAGATAATCCCCGGAAGATTGCCCGTCTCGAAGTAGAAATACAGTTTGGAAACTATGTATATGACAAAAAGCAAAGGCAAATTCTTGAGCATGCTGCAAGTACATGTCCGGTAGCCATGAGCCTGCATCCCGATTTGGAAATTCTGCTTACTTTTCAGTATCCTCAAATCTAAGGAATTTCGATAAAATACAAAAAAATTTGGCGAGTTTCCAGCCGTAGCCGGAGATGTATTTCCGTTCTATAAGCTTGGCTTTCCCAAAGAAAATCTCCATAATTACCAGTAGGGAATCCGTATTTTTGGACAAATTTATGATGGATTTCTTCATATAAATGAGCGGTTTCTACCTCATTTTCCCAATTAATCTCTATAGTTATGGCAGTAACCTGATTACTTTCTCTTCCGGAGCGGAGATTATCAATGTAATAACTTGCCCATACAATCCCCGCTTGCTGGGGGTATTTGTACTTCAACCCGAGTAGGTCTTCATAAAGCGGCTTTTCGTTTGGGTTATTTTTTTTTACCACCGCTATTTTATCTCCGATATTTACCCCCCTGAAAGAGCTTTCTTCGTTTTCAAAAATAGAGAGGTATTGTTTTCTTTCCGAAGAGGCTGTAGAAGCACACCCTCCGAGTCCAATAATAATACCAATGAGCAAGCCGCCTACGAAACCTGACCAAAGCAAGGGTTTACTCTGCTTCTCTTTTTTTTTAAGGGTAGAAGAAAAGCTCACATATCCGAGGGTTTTTCCATACATAACTCTACCAATACTCCATTTGTATCTTTGGGGTGAAGAAAGCAAACCAGCTTATTATCTGCCCCGTTTTTTGGGGTTGTGTTCAGCAATCGAAAACCTTCGGCTTCCATACGCTTCATCTCTGCATGAATATCTGTTACCTCAAATGCTAAGTGATGTATTCCTTCCCCCTTCTTTTCTATAAATTTTGCTATTACAGAATCAGGACTTGTTGCTTCAAGTAATTCTATTTTCGTCTCTCCTACCATAAAAAACAAGGTGTTTACTCGTTCACCTGCTACTGCTTCTTGCTTATAGGGTAAAACGCCTAGCAATTTTGAAAACAAAGAACCTGATTCTTCAAGGTTATTTACGGCAATGCCGATATGCTCTATTTTATGGGTCATCTCAAATAAATTTAGGCTTTTAAAATGTAAAATTACACATTTTTCTGCAATTTTTTCAAGTTATAAAAAAATCTAAAATAGCCACAAAAACAGAAACCGGTCACTCACTCAGCGACCGGAACCTGCATTATGAAACGAAAAATCTGTTTGGTTTTTATTTTAAATTAGCAACACTAAGTACTACTCCATCTATGTTTTGAGTGGCCAACTCCGCCCTTGCCTTTTCGGCTTGCCCCTTATCTTCAAAGGGACCTATTATCAAGCGGTAAATAGGTTTTTCGCCCGAAAAGCCAGAATGTATCATCGTATTAGTAATTCCTTTTTTGTGGAGTTCATGGGTATAATGAAACATAGACCGATAATCAGAATACGCACCTATCTGAATACCAAACCCTGTTGGAGTTGTTCCGGTAGGGCTGATTTTATAAAGCCCCGTGCCGACAATTTCTGTCCCTACAGAGGGCGTTTCGGTTTTGGGCTTGACCGGAATAACCGGCTTTTTAATTTCTCCTTTTTCATTAAGAACCTCCACCTTTACTTCTACTACTCCACTCTTTACAAGGTTAATTTTTTCAGCAGCAGCACGCGACAAATCAATCACACGCCCGGGCTTGAAAGGACCCCTATCATTAATTTTTACTATCACCGAAAGATTATTGCTTAGATTTGTTACCCTAACCATTGTCCCAAATGCGAGAGAATTGTGGGCTGCCGTCATCAAAGCATTATCAAAGACTTCTCCGCTGGAAGTTTGATTTCCCTGAAATTTATCTGCATAATAGGACGCAAAACCTCTTTGGGTAGTGATTTCGGTTGCTCGCGCAATCAAAACCTCCTCCTTACTAGAACGGCTTTCTGTTTCAGGAAGATTTACTTCTACCTCATCATTACCTTGGGCTACCAAAGTAGCAGCCGAAAAACAAAAGAAAATAAGTAGGTTTGTAATTTTTTTTAAAGTGTTCATAAGCAAACTTAATTAAAGGTTCTCAGGGAATAATTAAAATAGTTTTTTAAAAACGGTTTCTTAGAATAGTACGAAAAACCTCCTTTCTATTAATAGTAATTTTATATCTATAAAAAAAGCAACCTTATCGTTATGATAAAGTTGCTTCAAATAGTGCGCCAATTTTTTGAAAAATAATATTTTTTGTACTTTTTTTAAAAAAAAATATAGTTTATTAAAAATAAATACATATTAGTATGTATTTTACCTTTATAAATATACTTAGGCAAGCTATTTTCTATCCATTTAACTGCTTGTTTTTAGGTAGAGAAAGAGGTTTTGTCATTAAATTTATACAAATTTTCTGTTTTTATCACATCTAACCCGTTAGCCTCAAAGGCTTGTAACAAGGAAATGACTTCCTTATTAGAGATTTGTTTTTCATTTTGGGAAAGAAAGCGACACCTCCAATGGTCTGTACAATAGGTCTCTGGATTCCCGTCAGGATATGTTTTTGTACCCCGATTAGTGATGACTTCTAAGCTAAGATTTTCTGTACAGATGTTGGCAACTTGGGAACCGAGTTCGTTTGCATTTCCTTTATTCCAATCCAGAAAAATATCTGTACCAATAAGGGTTTTAGAAGCTTGGATTGTGGGCGAAAGCGTAATATTAAGCCCTTTTTGATTAGCCGGATAAGATACAGGTTTAAGGAGAGAGGGCTTTTGCCCTA
>CAUJFT010000263.1 GCA_963169475.1 Bacteroidota bacterium
AAATGAATTAACACTATAATAAATTAAAATTTTAACTATAATTTTATCAAAGATTGTATTTTTTCTCATATTTCACAAGATTAATAAAAATATGATATTTTTACCCTAATATATTTTTATTTTTACGGCAAGATTTATATAGCATGAAAAATTTACTTTTGATTATCCATTTATTAGGAATCATTCAATGTGGGGGCAAAGCCGAAAAAATCACTTCTACATTTCAGAAAGAAGAGGATAGGATTCCCATAGAGCAGAAAAAAAATTTAGGGAATGATGCTCGTCATCGCGCCCAGGATAATCCCTGCCCAAAATTTAACATTCTAAACACAAAAATAAGAGATGGAGAAATTTCTCAAAAAGAAGCTCAAACGGAAATTAAAACTCTAATTCCGGAGGTTACCGAATATTTTTATACAAATGGAGGAAAGGATTATTCTCAAACAGAATGGTACTTTCCAGTAAAAGGTTATGGAAAAAGTGCCATTGGAGGGACAAATGGGAGCGGATACTTGGCATCGGGGTACAATTATTTTGATGGGAATAAACATAAAGGACATCCAGCACATGATATTTTTATAAATGACAAAAATCAAGATAATTTAGAAGACAAAACCCTGAAACCGGTAGAAGTTCTCTCGGTAAGTGGGGGAGTTGTAGTAGCAACGGAACCAGAATGGGATACACAAAGCTCATTGAGAGGGGGGATTTATGTATGGATTTATGACCCTTTTTCTAAAAGCCTTTTCTATTATGCCCATAATCAATCTTTGTCGATTTCGGTTGGAGAGATTGTAGTACCCGGGCAAAAGATAGCGGAAGTAGGTAGAACCGGACTCAATGCCTTTAAAGAGCGTTCACCCACCCACCTCCACATCACCCGTCTGATTGTATCAGAAAATGGGGTTCCAGAGAGTAAAGACATTTATCCACAATTAATCGCCGCAAAACAATAAAACCTTTTCATAGTAAAAGTATTTTTTTTTATAAGATAGCTTATCTTTGGAAAAGTTGTGCATATTTGCAAGGATAAAACTTACGATTACCTTTTATCATTTATACAAAAACCTACAAATCAAATATTTAAAACAAAATGGCAAATTATTGGGTTAAAAAACCGCTCAGCAAACTTCTTGCTGATGCCGAAGAGGGTGAAAAAAGTCTCAAAAAAACACTGGGCGCAGGGGCATTAGTAGCCTTAGGGATTGGAGCGATTATTGGAGCAGGATTGTTTGTGAGAACGGCAGCAGCGGCGGCACAAAATGCAGGTCCCTCCGTAACGATTGGGTTTATTATTGCTGCAATAGGCTGTGCATTAGCGGGATTGTGCTATGCAGAATTGTCGTCCTCTATCCCGATTTCTGGGAGTGCTTATACCTACACGTATGCCACAATGGGAGAACTCATTGCTTGGATTATCGGCTGGGATTTAGTGCTTGAATATGCCGTTGGTGCAGCAACCGTTGGGATTGCGTGGAGCGAATATCTCAATAATTTTTTGGTACAAATATTACATGTTAGCCCCGTTCCTTATGAGTTTTGTCATTCTCCGTTTCAAATATCGCCGGAGGGAGTACACGGGATTATCAATATTCCGGCTTTGGCTATCGTAACTGCCCTTAGTTTATTATTGATACGTGGAACACAAGAGTCTGCATTAGTCAATAATATAATTGTGATTGTAAAAGTAGCCATTGTATTATTAATCATTGCTTTAGGCTGGGGTTATATTAATCCAGCCAACCATACACCCTATATTCCGGAGGCAACAACCTATGTAGATCATCAAGGAATTTCTTATAAGTTTGGGGGATTTATGGGTATTTTAGGAGCGGCGGGAACGGTATTTTTTGCTTTTATTGGGTTTGATGCCGTAAGTACCGCAGCACAAGAAACGAAAAACCCTAAGAAAGCAATGCCAATAGGAATTATGGGTTCTCTTTTAGTTTGTACCTTATTGTACATCTTATTTGCACACGTACTCACTGGATTAGCTCCAATAGAATTTTTCAGAGACCCTTCAAAAGGAGGAGAAGCATCAGTAGTAGCAGCAATTCAAAACGGTATGCCCCAGAGCTATGCATGGCTTAGTAAGTTGGTTACCGTTGCAATTCTTGCAGGGTTTTCATCGGTTATTTTGGTAATGCTTCTCGGACAAAGTAGAGTATTTTACTCTATGAGTAAAGACGGCTTGTTACCAAAAGTTTTTTCAGAAATACACCCCAAGTATCAAACTCCTTACAAAGGAAATCTTGTTATTTTGGTTTTAGTAGGTCTATTTGCAGCCTTTGTACCCGGAGATATTGTTGGACACATGACGAGTATCGGGACTCTATTTGCCTTTATTTTGGTATGTATCGCTGTTATCATTCTCCGCAAAAAAAATCCGGAATTGAAAAGAGAATTCAAAACCCCTCTCGTTCCTTATGTGCCTATATTAGGGGTTATCTTTTGTGGAGCGATGATTTACGGATTAGGGTTAGAAAATTGGCTAAGGTTATTCGCATGGCTTGCAATCGGATTGGTGATTTATTTTGCATATAGTATTAAAAATAGTAAACTTCAAAAAGGAGAATAATCTTTTTTTGGTAAGGTATAAAAGCAAAACTTTCTTAAAAAAACATCTGTCAAAAGCAGGTGTTTTTTTATTTAATAGGCACCATTGCATGTACATTCAAATGAATTGCCCCAAAATGATTTCGACTTACTTCAAATCGCCCCATAAGGTCGTAAATACTAATTACATGAACCCCAATGCCGTAGCCGTAAAGTAATTGATTTTTGAGATAATTATCTTGATTATTAAAGCTATAATCCCAGACATAAGCCGAGTCAAAAAAACCAGCGAGATATATTCCTATTGGCATATCCTGAAATTTTTTGAAAGGAATTTTTTTTACATGAATCATTCTACGTGGAACAAGGGCATACTTTATTTCAGCTTTATTAATCGTCATCGTCATCGCATCAACAGCATAACTTTCGTACCCCCTTATATCGTTATAAAAATCCGGAAAATCATCTTTATCTATCCATATAAAGTTTTTTTCAAAATACGGGATTATCTTCCCAAAAGTAAGCACATTCTGACTTCCATAGGAGAAAAACCATTTTTTACGAAGTGGAATATAGTGCGCATAAGTAACTCCAATTTTAGTAAATGAAGTAGAAGAACCGGGTAAATACCCTGTAAACCGCGCAAGAAAACGATAACGCATTCCTTTTAGGGGAAAGGAACGAATATCACGCGTATCATGCGAATATCCAATTAACAAAGAAGGATAATGCTCGTTTCCATCAGTATTTGTAACATATTTGGGGTTAAAATGTAAAATACTATCGTGTAAATGAATATAATTGTAGGAAATCTGTGCATGAAGGCTATTAAAGGGATTAAAACGCTTTCGGATTCCAGAATAAAACTGATAAGTAGTTTGAAGCGGCTCATGATTAAGTCCTCCCCATTGTACCCTTGCCGAATCTGTATTGTAAATAATTTGTTTTTGAGCAACGTATTTAACCCCCGAAAAAAAATCAATTCGATGCTTAGGAAAAAGCCACGGATAAAAATACTCTGTTTGAAAACGTTGAGAAAACCCCAATTGTCCTGAAAACCACCATCTTTCATTTCGCCCCGTCATATTTCGCCACATCAACGTCATCTGATAAGAGAAGCGCGGGAATTGCCACTCATTCAAAGGTAAATCAAGGTTTGATTTTAACTTTTGAAGCACATCATAAGAGTTTCTCTCCTCCACTACAAGACCCGGAGTTACAAAAAAATACCACCTTTCCTTCACTGTAATCAACAAAGAGAGGTTACCTACACTATCCGGTTTCCCGATTATATCAACGAGGTTAAAAAGCCCAAGGTTGTATATATTTTGTTCATTTCTATCAAAAATTGTCTCTCTTTCAGTTTCAGGAATTGTGTCTCCGTCCTTTACCGTCATTTCCCTTAAAATAATCTCCGGACGCGTTCTTTTATTCCCTTCAACCTTAATATCCGATAGAATATAGTACTCATAAGCATACACTCCTGAATAGGAAAATATACTCAAAAGCAGCCCCAAAATTAAATTTGAGTATTTAATCAGCATATTTTTATTTAATTTTAGGATATTTATTTATAAATATAATTTAAAATCGGTTTTTTACGTGTTATCAATAAGCCAAAAACGGCACAAAACTATACAAAATACTTTTAATATCAGGAAAAGCCCAAAAATAAAGTAAACCTTATTAGGTTAAGGCATATAATTTGTTAAGGTATAAGTATAACATAATGATTGCAAAAAAAAATGAAGTCTTACTTAATAACAATTGGTTTATTTTTCATGGGCATACTTGCGGTTTCCAACGGCTACGCAAATTGTATATTCGGAGATTGTGAGAACGGAAGGGGTTCATGGCAAGATGACAACGGTAGTACTTATTCTGGAGAGTTTAAAAATAAAATGAGACATGGCAACGGAACTTTCATGGATAAGGAAGGAAGTCTATATACAGGAAGCTGGAAGTACGGTGTTATGCACGGTAAAGGAATCGTTCGCCTAAGTTCTGGAATTAAAATAAGTGGAATATGGAAAAACGGAAAAATTTCAGGGAATAATCAATATATATATCCTAATGGAGAAATTTCTACGGAGGCATCTAATTTCAGTTTTACTATCGGAAACAACGGGCTGCTTTATATGAACAATACCAAGGCTACCAATGTAAGTATCAAAAATACAGAGGAAAAGGAAAAAATAAAACAACACCTTACTCAAGTTATCCACGAATCCTACTCACTCACAGAAGAAGACAGCGAATTGATAGAGGTTTATTCTCCTCATTTAAATACAGAAACACACTAAGCAGAAAAGAAAATACGATGTAGTAAGACAGGTAATAAATATTAAAAGCCTTACAATCAGCCATATAATAGAGCAAAATTAGTCTTTCAGATTAAAATACACCTATTAGTAACCCTTAGCTATTTAGAGATTTCCTCATACTACTAAATTCTATTGTCTATTTTCTATCTTTTTCCTGCCCCTATTTCTCCATAAAAAAACGGTATACTACCCCTCTACTTTTTACGAATATCTCCCTCAAAAAAACAAATAAGCCCAAAAGATAGTTTGATATACATAACTACTTGGTTCTTATATGAAAGAAGACGTACAAGAAATTGCCAAAAAACACATTGAACAGAATGATTATCTGGGCTGGTTTGAAGAGATTTATCAAAAGGGGAAAAACGAAGGGCTTGAGATTCCTTGGGTAAGTCAGGAGGTAAATCCTTACGTAAAGTATATCTGCGAAAAGCTAAACGTAGAGGGCAATAACAAACAAGCACTTGTCATTGGGTGCGGATTAGGGGAGGATTCAGAATATTTAAGCGGCTTAGGATTTCAAGTTGATGCTTTTGATTTTTCACCTACAGTAATAGAATGGTGTAAGCAGATTCATACAGAAAGGGGGGTAAATTATTTTGTCGCAGACCTTTTAGATTTACCCAAAGATTTACCTAAATATGATTTTGTATTGGAAATCTACACCCTCCAAACATTACCCATTTCGGAAAGAGAGAAGGCTATCTTTTCTTTGCCATCAATAATCAAGCACGGAGGAGAAATGGTATTAATCTGCCGAATCAAGGATATAGATGAAATCACCGAAGGAGTTCCTTTTCCATTAACACTATCGGAATTGGCTACGCTCCAAACCTCTCTCATACTGACCTCTTCTGAAAGGCTGCTTTCGGACCAAGATGCGTGGAAGCGTATTTGCAATGTCTATAAAAAACCATAATGTTCCACGTGGAACATTTCGCTACTGATTATTTCATTTACCTACAGTAGAGAGTGTGTGTGTGCTATCCTAATGCGTATTTTTTCTTTCCTTACAGTTATAAGGGCTTTACGCTAAACAAATCTATTAATCCTAAAATTACTATCTTTAAAATATAAACACTAATTTTGCAGAAAAATATGTTCCACGTGGAACATTCTATAAAGCTCCTTTATTAAAACAAGTAACATGATTTTTGAGAAATACGATGTAGTGGTGGTTGGAGCAGGACATGCTGGATGCGAAGCAGCAGCGGCAGCCGCAAATATGGGTTGTAAAGTACTGCTCATTACCATGAATATGGGTACCATCGCCCAAATGTCTTGTAATCCTGCAATGGGAGGAGTAGCAAAAGGACAATTGGTAAGAGAAATAGACGCACTGGGAGGATATTCAGGAATTGTTTCCGACAAAACCATGATTCAGTTTCGTATGCTGAATCTTTCTAAGGGTCCTGCTATGTGGAGCCCACGTACCCAAAATGACAGATTACGATTTGCCGAAGAATGGAGGTTAATGCTCGAAAGAACCCCTAATGTGGACTTTTGGCAAGAAATGATTACGGCTTTGCTTATTGAGGGCGGTCGTATTACAGGGGTAAAGACCGGAATGGGATTAGAAATCAAGGCAAAAACAGTGATTTTAACTAATGGGACATTTCTCAACGGCAAAATCCATATCGGAGAAAAAAACTTCGGTGGTGGAAGAAGCGGGGAGGGGTTTGCACACGGAATCACAGAGCATCTCGTTAGTCTCGGGTTTGAAAGCGGACGAATGAAGACCGGTACGCCTCCAAGACTAGATGGAAGAACCATTGAATGGGAAAGAACCGAAGAACAAAAAGGAGATGAAAACCCTTCTAAGTTCTCTTACTCTGAAGAAACTCAACCCCTAAAAAAGCAATTATCCTGCTTTATTA
>CAUJFT010000264.1 GCA_963169475.1 Bacteroidota bacterium
TGAAACTGTGTTTGGTGTACGTTCCGCACAAAATCTTTGAGCCTTTCTTTGTTTTGAAGCTCCTCGAAATCCCGCTGACTTACCGCTAAATTATTAGAAAGTTTATACCTTCTGTCATTTAATGAATATTCGTAGCTCAAATATCCTTCTATCCGTGCAAAACGGAATCCGGCTTTTTGTCTTGTAACTAGGTCTGTCTGTTCAAACCATAAGTTATTAAATTCTGCTGCTGTAATGAGAAAGGGTACATAATTAAACCTTCTACGGGTAACTCCGAGCTGATTGTCTGACTCTATATAAAAAAAACGCCACGGGTGGTATTGTACCCTAAAATTTGTTGTTAGCGTATCCGAAATGATTTTTTCTACAGAATTTTTTTTATAAGTATCCATCTCATTGCTACCACCAGAAACGCCTACGGCAAGGGTAGCATTTTCTTCAAAGCCTTTTTCCCATGAAGATACAAAACTCAAGTTTCGCTGTCTGCGAGGGCGAATAAATTTTTCCCTATAAAATAATTTTGTTTGCATCTGGAGACCATCTTCCCATTGGTGGGCAATTTCTGCTTTTAATCCAGGACTAACCCCATGATTCAGCCTTTGGTTCAAATAATCCCAACTATATCCTAATAAAGGAGTAAAAACAATATCCTTTTTCAAACGATACTCTATCCCTCCATAAATATTGTAGCGTTGGTTTTTATTATGAAAAAATTGGTCGCTCTCTATCCAAGAAGCCGCACTAAGCTGCTTTGAGAACTGATAATACTGCCAGATTCGGTGAAATAAGGTTACTTGGACAAAGGGCGGCTTTAGTAAAGAATTATATAGGTTATCATGATTAGAGAAAATGGATATTTTATATTTCCCCTTTTCTTTTTTCCAGTTTATACCCCATTGCGTAGAATAGGTAAAATTATTCTGACGGGTAAACCCAATTTTAAGAGGGGGAGTTTCTTGGGCAAAGCCCTTTGAAATTATAACCAGTCCTACAATCGTTAGTATGATGTATCTCACCGTCGTCAATAAAGTTATAGGTGCAAATTTAGCTCTTTTTCCAAGGTGATAGGATAGTTTTACGATTTGCAATAAAGAAAGAACAAATTTACCTCTGGAAGTAAACCTAAGATAGGAACGATTCTACATAAAAAGTCCTCCATTTAAACCAAAACCGGAATTAAATGGAGGAAAGAAAGTCTATAAAAACCCCTCTATTAATTATCTGCCATGCTCTCCACCAAGTTTTTTAGTGGAGTAATATAATCCTCGTCCCAATGAAGGCTAATATTATACAAGGACTTGTCGGGTATTCCGTTATGCAAAAGGTGAAGAATGGTTTTATCACCCTCTTCTTTGAGCGTAAAAATTACTTTTGAGGGCTTATCCCAATTTTCTTCCTGCCACTTTTGTACAATCCTGTCCGGAGAAATCTCTACATTAACACCATAGACAGACCCTCCCCACAAAGAAAAATCTCCTCCAGGATTCAAGTCCATCTCTACCTCAGCACCCGTCCATGCTGCTAACAAATCAAGTTGTGTTAGGGCTTCAAACACTCTTTTTTTAGGGGCAAGTATTTCGTATTCTTTAATTAATGCTTTCATAAGTTTATCAACAATAGTACAGTTTAGATTTTCATCTATATCTAAACGAAAAAGGTCGAAATAAGTTGAGTTTTTATTTAAATTTTAATATCTTTTTAACCTTTTGTATCTATTTTTTTATATAAGAAATACTATTAACTCTCTTCCTCCGGATAGGTAAACCCTTCGGGAGGGGGAAATTGTTTTTTGTAGTCCCAAATTCCAGAATCGGGTAAATCATCGCGGATTTCCCAATCATATTGGGGTGGGATTGGCGTATTTTTGCGATAAAAAAAAGCCAATATTATTCCGGAAACAGCTCCAAACCAATGAGACTCCCACGAGATTTCAGGGACTAAGGGCAAAAGCCCCCATACCATTCCGCCATAAAATAAGGACACAAACATGGCTATTTGAAGAGCTATTCTGTCTTTCCGAAAGTGTATCATACCAAGTAAAAAAAGGAAAAACGCCATTCCGTACACCACCCCGCTCGCGCCTATATGATAACTCTCCCTCGCCCCAAGCCATACCCAAAATCCGGAAAGTAGGGCAACAAAAAGCATACTTTTATAAAATATCTTTCGATAATAGACAGCTCCAATCATTCCAAACACAAACAAAGGGATAAGATTAGAAAACAAATGCTCCCACGAACCATGCACAAATGGGCTTGTTAGTATTCCGAAAAGTCCATGAATCGTTCGGGGATATACCCCAAGAAAAGTTAATTCATATCCAAGACCTGTGCTAAGCGCATGGACACCCAATAAAAACGCGCTAATTAATGTCCAAATAATGAGAGGAAAACGAATTTCCTGGAAAATATTTTTTATCAATTTAACAATTTTTTATATATTCGCCGTTAGTTATACGAATTTTTTAATTTAATGGTTATTTAAATATGAATCTTACATCTGGTTATTCCAATCTAAAAAATATATTTTCACATAAGGGAGGATTAGATGAGTCGGTTATCATCCAACTTATGGGGGCGTTTAAAATTCATAAAAAACTGAAAAGGAATGAATTTCTCATCAAACCCGGAGAAGTAGAGGAGTGTCTTTACTTTATTCTTGGCGGCACGTTGCGGCTATATTGGGTAAAAGGGGAGGAAGAATTTTGCTACAATTTTGGGTATCCGCTTACCTTTGTCTCTGCTTATATCTCTTTCCTAAGTGGGAAGCCCTGCGAAACTTATATAAGGGCAATTACAGATAGTGAGCTAATAGGGATTCATAAAAAAGATTTTTATGACCTCGTAGAAAAAATTCCTCAAGTGGAAAAAATATGGAGAATCTTTACCGAAGATGCCTTGTGCGAGAGAATGGAACGGGAAATGGAGATACTAATGCTTACGCCTGAAGAGAGGTTTAACAAATGTATGGAAAAAACACCTTATCTTTTTCAGCTAATTCCTCAAAAATACCTTTCCTCCTATCTGGGAATGAAGCCGGAAACCCTTAGCCGGATTAAGCGTATCTATGTAGAAAAAATGAGGAATAAATAAAAATTCTCAAATTTCTTTTTCAAGCATTTCCTTATACTTCATCAATTCAGTCATTCGTACCTCATCTATCTCCGGAAAACTCATTTGCATTGCAGACATTGCGTTTACTAAAATCGCCGAAACTATCAGGCGAGCGTTCTTTTTATCGTCTGCCGGTACTACAAACCAAGGGGCTTCAGGCGTAGCGGTTTGGTTAATCATGGTTTCGTATGCTTCCATATAATCCCCCCAATACTCTCGCTCTTTCAGGTCGGCTTCCGAAAACTTCCAATTCTTTGCCGGCTCCGTTAGCCGCTCAAGGAAACGCGCTGCCTGCTCTTGTTTGGACACATTTAAAAAGATTTTTACTATCCGTATTCCATTCCTATGAAGATACTTTTCAAACGCCCGAATATCTTCATAGCGATGCTCCCATACTTGCGCCGTATTTTGTTTCAATTCCTCCGGAATGTGTTGATATTCCTTCAAAATTTCGGGGTGTACCCTTACCACTAATACTTCCTCGTAATAAGAACGATTAAAAACCCCAATTCTCCCGCGTTGAGGTAGCCTAAGCGTAGTCCTCCACATAAAATCATGGGAAAGTTCTTCTTCGGAAGGCTTTTTAAACGAAAAAATATCTACTCCCATAGGGTTTACTCCGGAAAGGACATGTTTGATGGTACCATCTTTTCCCGCAGCATCCATTGCCTGAAGTATTACAAGCAACCCGTAGCGGTCATGGGCATACATCATGCTCTGAAGGGTATCTAACTTTTTTACATTCGCAGACAACATGGACTCATAACCGGATTTGTCTTCATAGAAATCAGAAATTTTATGCTTTTCTTTCTGAATAGAAAACTGCTTTTTTCCATTATACAAAAATTTATTAATCGGAATTTCCATTTTATTAATAATAATTAAACTATCACTAAAAATCTCTTGCGGCTTGAATAAACCACAATACAAAAAATATCACCCCAATAAGTACAAGTACATACGAACCCATTTCTAAGATTTCAGCAAAGCCCCCCGACCTAAATACGGTTCTTTGGAATATTTTTAACAGAATCCCACCAATAATACAACCTGCCGCAATATAAAGATTAGAGTTTACCATTAATAGGCTTTTGAATACATGGACGAGGGAAGATTTTACCGCCTTCAAAGCAAGGGAAAGAAAGGATACTTGCTCCGAAATGGGAGGGGTATTTCCCACTTTTTCTGGTTGCTCTAAGGCGAGTATCGTTTTAGTATTTGGGGTGGTGCCAAAGGCAGTAATGGATAATGCCATAAACATTAAAGTACATATCGTTACGAAGAAGAATTTTAATCTCATCAAGTTAATTGTTAGTTGTTACATAAAACCAAAAGCCGCCAAGAACTTGCTATTTCCGCGATAATGTTCGGGTTCAAGCAATATTCTAAAAAAGTCCATTAATGGCAATAACCCGAAAAATCCTCCAAGGCTTACGATATAGCCCACTATCAGCCAATAACTACCTCCCATAAGTACCCGATGAATCCCTAAATAAGGGAGAAGAAATAATACAACTAATGCTAAAATTGAGGTTATATCGTGTTTCTTAGGGTTAGTATCGGGAGGGCTTGCTACAACCCAATCTTCCGGTATAGCCGGAAGTGGAGCCTGAATAGCAAAAGCTGGTGCCGTAGTACTCGCAAGAAGAAGGATAAATACAAGGTATTTGAACATAAGAACAAAGGTAAATATTTCCTGACAAAGATAAAAATATTTTCAATTTCTATCTTTTTTACAAAAAAAACAAATGCCGCTATTTTTCAATAGCAGCATTTACAATTTTTGTTATTTTGTAAATTAATTAAATGCGTCTAAGCAAGCTAGTAGCTTATCGTTTCCTTCAAAAGGACCTGTACCCGCAACAATCAGTGCAATCAAATCAATTAGGACTAGTATCCCGCCTAGCCCAAATAGACAAGAAAGAAGGAAGTAAAAAAGAACTAATTTACCAGAACCACCCAAATAAACTCTATGAAGCCCTAACCACCCCAAAAAGAAGCAAAGCAAGATGGCGGTAATCTGGCTATTGCCGCCCATAGCCTTTATGGGTTTGGAAACAGCCTTTACCACTTTTTGGGCAAACTTCTCTACTTTCGTTTCTTTGGTTACCGTAGTAACTTTCTTAACGGGTTCAAATTTAGGGGCGGGACCTCCTGCATAACCCGCAGAAGCAGGCTGAACTAAAAATACCAATAATAAAAGAGGCATCAATAAAGCGATCACTTTTTTCATAAATAATTAGAATTTAGAATTTTTAGTGTGAAAAATTTAATTAACAAGTATAATATCGGAAGCAAATCTAATTGGTTTTTCTTACAAAAACAAGTTTTCTCAAAAAATATTTAAATTAAAGATGCAGTACGTTGTGTTTTTGGGGAGTTCTTCCGCGCTAAGATGAAAAAGAAGTATGGTTATCTAAATGGAGAAAAAGGTATTTAATTGTGTTCTTTGTTTTCACATAAAATAGTGGAAATTTTAAAATAATTTTGTAGGAATTAAAAAACAATCTATATTTGAGGACATTATATAAATTTTAGCCTATGAATAAGTTCAACGAAATCAAAGCAGTTCTTGCATCTATTGAAGAAGATGCTGAAAAATTCTTTGTAAAGGGGAATAAAGCGGCAGGGACACGCCTTAGAAGCGGTCTCCAGAAAATTAAAACCCTTGCACAAGAAATTCGTTCTGAAGTACAAGAACAAAAAAACAAAGATTAATTAGCTTCTTTTCTCCGAAGGAACTACACCTTTTCTGTTATCTAACAGGAGAGGTTTTTAGTTTTTGTTTTTTTAGTTTTTTGGTTTTTAGTTTTGGGTTTAAAAAGGTATAACCACTCCGACTTACCAAGGCTTTGGGTAGCATTTTTTGTTTCTCAAATACATCATAAAAAGGATTGAGCTGTCTCCAGAAGTTTTTATATTGAGGATAGGTATCTATGAGTGGCTTCATTTTTTCAGGGGTCATTCGACATGGAAAAACATGTACCGGAATTTGGGATTGTCCGTTTTGTCTTGCTTCTTCTGCCAAAATGTATATTTCTTCGATTAAAGAATCCGTTACCGGTAGGCAGCCTACGGAAGTACACCCTCCATGTATAAAAATATCTCCGCCTGGGTATAGGCTATCGGCAAAAGACCTGTCAAATTCATTGGGATAATTTATGCCGAGTGAAAGATGATAGAGGCTTTTAGGATTAAAACGCTCAATGTAATAGATTCCTTCCGGCACCTGACAATCTCCTTCCTTATGTTTAGGTCCGGGCTTACCGGGCAAATAGCATATCGGAAAAGTGTCATACAAAATCCATTCATGTGTTTTTTTTATCCATATCTCTATTTCCATTTCTTCCTTGAACGCCCTAATAAATATGGGTAACTTACGAATAAGTCCTCTTGCTTCTAATTTTTCACCAATTATCCTATCTTTTTGGCGATAGGCTTCCTTTACACGCGCTTCCATTGTTAGAGGTACTAAATTCCGAAATAGCCTTATTCTACTCCTAATATTAAAATATATGGTGGTGTCATAAATAGAATGATTAAGCTGTATTTAAGAATTTCACATTTTTAAAATAATATTTATTGATGTATAATCCAATAATAATATCATGTAATATTTCAGATTTAGAAAAGCAAATAGTTTTACGTGCTAATCGC
>CAUJFT010000265.1 GCA_963169475.1 Bacteroidota bacterium
CGCTACTGTCTTAGCTAACGGACCCACTACGATTTGCGAGGGCGAAAGTGTGGTATTGTCAGGAAGTGGCACCGGGTCCACCGGACAAACTTATTCGTGGATTAGCCTCCCTTCTTCCGTAGTGGTAGGAAATAGCAATAACTATACCGTCAATTCTACGGGTATTTATCAATTTGTCTTGAATAATAATGGCTGCATATCTACTGCTACTCCCGTCAATATTATGGTTAATCCCCTGCCTATACCAACACTAAGCCCCTTTGGTGCTTTCACAATCTGTGGAGACAATGACCTTACGCTTGTAGCTTCGGGAGGAGCTTCTGCGTATGTATGGTATGAAAATGGAGTTCAGGTTGCAGGGAACAACACAAATCAGTACACTGCTACAATGGAAGGAAGCTATTATGCAACAGTAACAGACCTTAACGGCTGCGTAGGAAATACCCCCCCACTAATTTTAAGCTATGCTCCGCTACCCGATGCTCAAGTTACTCCTAACGGAAGTACGGTAATTTGTGAAGGAGAAAATGTAATGCTAATGGCTTCCGGAGGGAACACCTATCAATGGTATCTGGACGGGAATCTACTAAACGGAGAAACGAATCCTACAATTCCGGCTGTTGCCAGTGGAAACTACACAGTAATCGTTAATAACAGTTGCGGAGCAGATACTTCTGGGGTAGTCAGCGTGCAAATCAGCGAATCCCCGATTCCGTGGTTCTTTACCGATATGCCGGAGGTTTATGCAGGAGTACCTATACAGTTTATAGACCAAAGTATTAATGCCTCCACTTGGTTATGGAGCATTGAAAACGGTGCAACCTCAACCCTCCAAAATCCGACTCATACTTTCTATACTACCGGCAATTATCCGGTAAGTCTAATTATCAGCAATGAGATTGGATGTACCGCAGAAATTATAATCCCGCTTATCGTAACAGAAGGTGCTCCATTTATTCCGAACGCATTCAGCCCCAATGCTGACGGAACGCATGATGTCTTAGCAACAAATTTTAATGCTTTAAAAACGCTTCAATTTCAAGTTTTTGATAGATGGGGAAAGACCGTTTTTTCTACTACCGGAAAAGACGAGTATTGGAACGGAAAAACAGACAACAGAGACGCAGTACCTGGTACCTATTGGTATATGCTAATCGGCAAGAGTCATACAGAAAAAATAATCGAGCAAAAAGGCTGGATAATCTTGTTAAGGTAAGATGAATTAAGTCAAGATAAAACGAGACCCCCTCTTCCTTAACCTATAAAGAAGGGGGGGGGAGAAAGACAATTTCATCCGTGATTATTCTACCGAAATAGTACGATTTACTTTTACATCAGGAGCTTTGTGGGATAGCTTTATCAAAAGAACTCCATCAACATAGCTTGCCGAAATATTTTCAGTATCAATATTTTCCGAAAGCCTCACACTTCTGTTAAAAGACCCAGACGTAAATTCTCTACGCTTATACTTTCCTTTTTCTTCCATTTCGCTACTTTTTTGTACTTCCGCCGAAACGTGCAACATGTCTTTTTCCAACTCAATTTTAAAATCTTCTTTTTTAAGTCCCGGTGCAGCAAATTCTACTTCAAATCCGGCTTCCGTCTCTTTGATATTCATTGGGGCAGATTTGAGAAAAGGGAACTGCTTCAAAGCAGTTTGGTCAAACAATTCGTCAAATGCTGTCAATACAGAAGGCATCCAATTGGTACGGGTTACCGGATAATTTTGTACGTTTTTCATCTTTTTATGATTTTTAAAAAATTTGTAAATTAAATTAAAGATTTGTTTTGTAAGTTTGTTTACGATTAGGAGATTGCAATAGACATACCAAAGTCGTTTTTGACCATTTTTGTCTTGAACATTATCATAAATATAGACATTTTGTCGCAATAAGCTAAATAAAATCAGACAAATTGTCAAAAATATTGTTTTTTATCATATATATTGTATTTTTATATGCGCCACATTAGCTTAATCCTTGTTTTCCTGATAATTTCAGCCGTATTTCTGGTACAAGAAATACAGGCACAATTACCCGATTCGCTTGACATGTTAGAAGACATGGCACTTATCGCCAATGACTCTGTTGAATTTGAGGGGGAACGCAGCCCAGAAGGGCTTACAGTACTAAAAATCAAGGGAAAATGGGGCTTCAAAGACAATAATTTGAATACCGTTATTCCGTTCATTTATGACGAAGCAGGAGATTTTGAGGAGGGACTTGCAGAAGTCAGAAAAGACGACTACTGGGGATATATTAATACAAAGGGTGAGGTAGTGCTGCCTTTTATTTATGAAAATGCTTACCGTTTTTCGGGAGGGCTTGCGGCAGTAAGGGTGAATAAAAAATGGGGATTTATTCATAAAAATGGGGACTTTGCTATCCCTGCTGTCTATGATGATGTTTATTCTTTTTCGGAGGATAGGGCAATGGTAATGAACAATGAGAAATGGGGGTTTATTGACAAGACGGGTAAATCACTTACACTGCTTGAATATGATTTTGCACAAGACTTCTCATTAGGGTTCGCAGTTGCGGAAAAGGAAACACAAAAAGGAGTGATTAATCGGGAAGGGAAAACGGTAATTCCCTTTCAGTATGATAAAATAGTCATGAGCGACAGCCTTTTGTTTTTAGTAAAACAAAAAGGGAAATGGGGAATGATGTCTTGTGAAGGGCAGGAAATTACTCCTTGCATCTATGAAGAAATTTATGGAATGTATGAGAGTCCGGGTTTTAGCTCCTCTACAGAAGTTCCTTCCGAAATGGAGATGCTCAACAATAAGCCTATTCTGTTTCCTTACTTTATGGTAAGATTAGCAGAAAAACAAGGACTTATTACCCGACACGGGAAAATAATTATCTCTCCAATATATGATTATATCAATTACAATCCTCCTTTTTGGGAGATTATGATGGGGCAAAATATTGGTTTTGCAGACTCAACCGGGCATGTACTCGTTTCTCCCAAATATACTGCTACTGGCTTCTTTGAAAACGGCATGATGACAGTTTCCGTTGATAGTGTTTGGGGCGTAATAAATAAAGGCGGAAAAGGAATCATCGCGCCTCAATATCAAGAAATCAAGGGCTATTATGGGGAATTATTTGCGGTTCGTTCGGGTGAACTATGGGGCTATATAGATAAAGACAACAAAATCATCATTCCTTTTCTTTTTAGCGAAGCAGAAAGTTTTGAGAAAGAGTATGCAGTAGTACAAAAAGCAGGATATTACGGGGTGATAAACAAGCAAGGTAAAACCTGTATCGAGTTTAAATATAGAAAAATTCAAATCCTTCCCGATGGAAAACACGCAATAGGTCAAAATCAAAATCAGAAAGAAGTAATCATCAATATTGCTACTCATAAAATTATCTCTAAGGAATATAATACTATCATTCCCGATGAAAAAGGAAAGTATTTTGTCGTTTCTCTGAATGAGAAGATGGGCATTGCTGATAGCAAAGGACGTTTAATCCTACCGATTAAGTATTCTCAAATTGTACATAGCAATTTACTTGATTTATTTTGGGTGCAGCAAGAAGGTAAGTACGGACTCATGGACAAAAACAAAAAATGGAAAATCAACCCTATGTACGAAAGTATTGAACCTTTCTATGAAGGAAAAGCATGGATTGATGATGGTTCAGATTATTACTGGATAAATTCCCAAGGCGAAAGGCAGAAAGAGCCTACTTTTCGTAGCGATTTTCCTTAATCAGGTTTTGCGGGAGTCGCTCCCCCACATCAGGGTTCTCCTCAATGTACCTATGTATTTAGTATCTGGCATTCTGACTAACTTTACCATAAAATCCGCTTTCCTTACGGCTATAGCAGTGCCTGCATTGATATGCTCTGTACGGGTGTCTAATGCCAGCATTGCCTTCCCTGAACGCGCTCCTATTTCACAAGAAATTACGGCAGAATCAGGGATTACGACCGGGCGAACTGTAAGTGAATGCGGTGCAACGGGGGTGATAATAAAGTTTCGAGAATCCGGAAAGATGATGGGTCCTCCGCAGGCCAAGCTGTAAGCCGTTGATCCAGTAGGAGTTGCAATAATTAGCCCGTCTCCTCTATAAGTATTGAGAAACTCTCCGTTTACATAGACATTTACGGATA
This sequence comes from Bacteroidota bacterium, assembly GCA_963169475.1. Lineage (GTDB taxonomy): Bacteria > Bacteroidota > Bacteroidia > J057 > J057 > JAAFHL01. Next base: position 4,126 of record CAUJFT010000265.1, read on the forward strand.
TCATCTCATTGGTATTACTTTTATGGATAGTTACATCATTTAGCCCAAAATTCTGCTCTCCAAATATGCCCTTAGGGTCTGAAACTACCGAAACTAACCCCCGCTCATCAATTCTATAGACGTTTCGCATAAGCATTTCGGTAGCCGGAATTAGGTCATTTTGAGTAATCGTGGTAAGGTAACCCATTCTCCCAAAATTTACTCCTACAATTGGGATTTTTAAGGGGTGATTACCAAATAGCCTCACACACTCCAATACAGTGCCATCTCCGCCAAAACTTATAATAAATTGCACATCGGTAAACGGCGACTGCGCTTCAAAGGTAGAAAAAGAAAGATGTGCTGGCTCATTAGGGCTTTGCGCACGGATTTCTTCTAAATATGGGCGATAAATCATGTATTCAATTCTGGCGTAATACAAATACTCAAAATAGCGAATGAGTCGCTGCATATCCGTATTTTCTGTAATCCGCCCATAGATTGCTATTTTCATACCGCAAAATTAAGAATATGTTTTGAAACAGATTAGACAAAAGGTAACACTATTCACATTTTTCTGCTCAAATTATTTTATGTAGAAATTTTTTGTCACCAAAAATCTATATTTTAGCAATAAAATTACATAGAAAAAGGGTGCTGTAAACTTATTATGATTTTTACAGATGATTTACATTAAGAATTTTATAAAAATTAATTTTTAATGTAAAAATTTGTTATATTGCAAGCGTTTGTAATTAGTATCAAATGCACCTCTGTCTTTCCTACTCACTCAGTCGCCCCGTCTGACTAAGTAATAAAAATGATAAAGATTACAAGATAGCTATAGTACATTGACTATTATTTTTTACTTCATATTCAATCTTATTGTATGCGTTCATTGATTTTCAGTTTTGCTTGCTTTTGTTTTATCTTCTTATTCTCTCTCTCCAAAGGAAACCTTCTTGCTCAAGATGCTCCTAATCGGCTTGTTTCCAATAACGAGAATCATGCTTCTGCACCCCTACGTATTAAAGCAGAAAAACTTATCGAAGAAACCCCTTGGAAAGAAAAGGTGGGAAATATGGACTATCAACTCCTCCAAAGATTAGAAAGAATCTATCAGTTTCCCTCGGGAAAAACACTAAAATTAAACCCTCAAGTTTTAGAAACGGAATTAAAACAAGAAATAAAAGAGTGGTATAATGCCTCACCAGACCAAAGAGCAAAAGTATTGATAAGCCTATAACTACTCTTCTAGCACATATCCATATTTTCATTTAGGCTAAATATCCTATCTGTGTTTTTTGTATCATAACTATTAATCATACATTCTATTATATGCTCCATAGAACTACATTTCATCTTGCAATTGTTTTATTGTTATTAATAATTTTTGAATCAGGATTTTCTCAAAACACAAATTGTAATGACCCTGACCCTTTCTGCGCAAGCTATACCTCACAGTCATTTAATATCAATGCCTCCGGAGTAGATGCAAGCGTTACCAACCCCGGTAATAATTATGATTGTCTTCTTAGCTCTCCAAGACCTAGTTGGTTTTATCTCGAAATTCAAAATGGAGGAAACCTAGATATGCACATGACTGGGTATGATGTAACCAATAGCCCCGTTGATGTGGACTTTATCCTCTATGGACCATTTAGTAATCTTGCTAACGCTATTGCAGGGTGTAATAATTATGGTAACGGCGGAACGGGAGCGAATGTGTTAGACTGTAGCTATTCTCCCTCTCCTGATGAAGACATTAATATTACGGGTGCCGTTAGTGGTCAAGTTTACATATTGCTTGTAACGGGATATAGTATTATATCTAATAACTACACCCTTATTCAAACGGGAGGAACCGCCACCACTAATTGCTCCATTATTAATACGGGAAATTGTGGAGAAACTATATACGACACCGGAGGAGCAGCCGGGAACTATCCCAATAATGCCAACACTTCTACTACTGTGTGTCCGGCAGTAGCAGGAGGAACGGTTACTATTAATTTTACTGCATTTGATATGGAAGCCTGCTGCGACTTTTTGAATGTATATAATGGTACGGGTACCGGCTCATTGATTGGCTCTTACTCCGGCTCATCGCTGCCACCTTCTATCACCTCTACCGCTCCTGACGGCTGCCTTACGATAACTTTTAGCTCTGATTTTTCAATAACCGGAGCAGGATATGCCTATAGTGTAATCTGTAATGCTCCGCCGGCAGTATGCAATATTTCCTCTATTCTATTTGTCAATGCGTCCTCTTGTAATAATAATGGCACCCCCTCTAATCCCGCTGATGATTATTTTACGGTGGATATTATCGTAAACTATACGAATAAGCCGGCAACAGGAACGTTAAATCTAAGCGGAGGGGCAAGCGCAAGCGTAGCCGTAGGAAGTATCGGGGCTTCGAGCTATACATTTACCGGAATTGTATTTCCTGCAAATGGCACTGCCGCCTCTGTTACTGCGACCTTTTCGGCTTCTGCTACTTGTACGCTCACCAATAGCAGTGGTCCCGCTGTATCGTCTTGCTCTACTCCTTTATGTACGCCCAACAACGGCACGTGGAATTAAGGGCTGAAATTACGCTTATACTCAGACTTAAATCAATGTGCTTATGAAAAAGAAACAAATTTATTTTATACATCACATAAGGTATTTAGCCTTGGGACTCTTGTGCTTTATGGCTACTATACACAAAAGCCAAGCGCAATGTACCGTAGTGGCAAATACCTCTGGATATAACTCCAGTTATACTCAAATATATGTACTTACTGATGCCTCCGGAGTCATTCTTGCACAAAATTCTACGGGAGTGTTTACAACCCCCACCAACGGGACTTACCATATCCACGCCCTAAATTATGACCCCGCTAGCCCCCCCTCTCCCCTCCCCGCCTCTATCATTGGTCAGCCAATCTCAAATGTAGGGAGTATGATAACCGGATGCTACAACGCTGATTTCCTTACGGATTTTGTGGTTAGGGTTTGCGGGTGTGTGCAAAATCAAACTATCTGTGCTGGAGACCCGCTCATCGTGTCTTCGCCAGGGTCTATGTCGGGATATACTCAACTATACGTTCTTGCTACCCCCTCCGGGACCATTATAGCAACCAATGCAACTGGCGATTTTAGCAATAACGTGATTGCAGGAAACAATTATCAAATTTATGCATTGAATTACAATCCTTCTTCTCCGCCGAACCCCCTCCCTTCACCAGGATTAACTATTGCCGATGTGGGTAGTATGAATCAGGGCTGCATGAATCTTGATTTTTTTAATGATTACGTTTGCTATGCCGTAAACAACTGCGCCGTATGCCAGCAAACCAACACGGTTCCCCAAGGAGCAGTCTATACCTCTGATGCCTCCGGTTATGCTTCCATAGGATACACCCAACTATATTTTTTGGTTGATCCCCTCACCAATGAAGTATTAGAAGTAAATGCAACAGGGATATTCACCTACAATTACCCCATAGGCACCACCTACCAAGTTTATGCCCTCAACTATAATAATGCTGAACCACCCATTCCTATTCCGGCGCAAGGACAAAATATAAATGTATTGGGGACAAGCACAACAGGGTGTTATAACAATAATTTTAACATAGACTATGTATGTAATACGATTGATGTACCTTTACCAGTTGATGCCTTAACCCTCACGGGGCATATATCAGGTACTACACATATCCTCAATTGGAAAACCACCGCCGAAATTAACAATGATTACTTTAATTTGGAATGGAGTGCCGATAATCAAAACTTTCACCCAATTCACCAAATAGAAGGGAGTGGAAATAGCAGTATCCCACGATACTATACTTATACCCACACCCACCCGACCCCCGGATTAAATTATTATAGGATAAAACAAGTGGATATTGGAGGGGCAGCCACATTCTCTAATACAATTGCACTCTCTAAAGACAAAAAATTATTGGTTAATCTATATCCAAGCCCGGTAGGCAACCAACTGACAATAGAAACAGAAGGAGCAACCGGATTGATAACTTTTAACATTTATAATGATTTAGGGCAAAAGGTTTTTTCTGATGAATGGGAAGCAACCGCTTTCATTTACCAAAAAACAATTAATGTTTCCGAGCTTGCTTCAGGGGTATATCTTTATAAACTCATCAATATGAATGAGGGAATAAATGGTAAACTTTTAAAAGATTAGAGGCACGGTAAACGCATTAAAATCAATAAGGCTATCCAAAAATTACTTTTTGGATAGCCTTATGTATTCTATATTTGAATAAAAGATTGATCATTATTAAATCCGCCATCACAAAAGAGGAAAAAATGAGACCGGTATTCAAGGCAAATTTTTATTCAACAAGGGCTGGGTTATTTCCCTTGGATTTAAACAAGTTTA
>CAUJFT010000266.1 GCA_963169475.1 Bacteroidota bacterium
GCTTTATATAAGGAATGAAGAGAGTAATATGGTTCTTCTGAAGATTAATAGATAAATTTGTTATAGGTTTTGATTTGCTTAAATTATGAATTTAGAAAATCTTTATTGCTACTTTAATACTGCACGAACAACGCAACAAACTTAAATAATTAAAATATAATATCCTACATCTTTTTTGAAAAAATAAATATAATTACATAAATATGTAGGTATTGAATATTGAAGTAGAGGATAGAAAGTGATTAGTTTTTAGTTTTTAGTTTTTAGTTACTTTGTACTACTTGATTGGATGTCCCTGTATATTTTTCATTGGTAAGAGTAAACCGAACCCCGTAGGGGTGGTATCTTAATGTTTATTCTCCCATTGGTCTCTGTAGAGGCGATATTTTTTTGGAGTGTCATAAACAGAATATTCACTATATCCAACTCATTCATCTTTATATCAATCGCCATTTTGTTTATGACACTATCGTATTTTTCTTATGACCACTTACATCCATAAAGGCAACAACTATGAGGGAGAGATTATGCCAAGTGTGATGTTTCGCTTCGCTCAACATGACGGAGAGGATTGACTTCCTATATAATCCTGATAATTCTTTAATCTGTTTTTATGTGTGGTATCTCTGTAGAAAATACTACCTTTGTGGCTAAATATAATTGATGGATTCTATTATGCAAAAACTCGTCTCGTTAGTCATAATCCTACTTGTTTTGGGTACAATGAAAGGGTTCTCTCAAAAGGTAGGTCGGGATTTTTTACCCCCTAAATCGGCAGAGATGCCCGAATGGTTTGAAGTTTTTTATAGGGAGGAGGGCGAAAAAATAGCGATAACCCGAATGGACTCTCTGGCTTCTGCGTATGAGAATAGACTGAAGAAAACGAAGGGCAGACCTCCAGAGGATAAGGTACTTACTGGAGAAGAATTAGAAGATGCTTATTTAAGATATTATAAAAGATGGAGGCGATTTGCTGTACAGTTTACAGATGAAAACGAGGTTACTGAAACTAAAGGAGAAAGTGCTGAAAGTAGTTTTTTACCTGTCTCTCAAAAGATACAAGCCGCTAATTCAGCATGGACTTTATTGGGTCCAACAGAGACTTTTTGGAATAACTCTAATACAAGCGCACCTTGGCAGGTGAATGTATATGCAATAGATGCTGCCCCCTCAAACGCTAATATATTGTATGCTTGCCCGGAAACGGGAGGTATTTTTAAAACGACAGACAAGGGGTTAAATTGGGAATGTAAAACCCTTGAATATCCTATCAATAGTTGTGGAGCAGTCAAGGTACATCCTAGTAATCCTGATACTGCTTATGCCGGGCGGAATAATCAGTGGATACATACTGCTGACGGAGGAACTACTTGGGATATTCAAGCAATGCCGTGGGGAGGAGTCAATGAGATTGCCATTAAGCCAACGGCTCCCTATACTGCATTCGTAGCAACAAGTAATGGACTTTTTCGAAAGCAAGTAGCCGGAGCTACGATAAATCAGGGTACCACCTTTAACATAGCTTCTCTCAATGCCTCCTCTCCAAAGTGGAATCGGGCTACTACGAGCGGAACCGCTTGTACTGCAAGTGCGGGTACAAATCATTATTATAGCGTTTTTTCTTTTACGGTATCAGTATCTGGCTCCTACACTTTTATGATGTGTACTCCGATAAGTAATTGGGACGGACATGCTTCCCTGTTTCAAAATATATTTGACCCAAGTAACCCTTGTGGAGTTCCTGCCAACCATCTTTATTCTGATGATGATGCTAATAGCGGTGGGAATTGCGGTAATGACCCGCTTATTACCGTTTCTTTGGTTACAGGAACTACTTATTATTTGGTATCTACTTCTTATAATCCTAATGTAACCGGGACATTTCAATGGACATTCACCGGGCCCGGAGGTGCAAACCTAACGAGCTTGGTACCCGGTTGGATACAGGTTCCGGGAATGAATACAAGTTGTACCGATATATTTTTTAAAACCGATGACGAAAATATCCTTTTTTGTCTGAAAAAAAACGGAGGCTTTACGGAATTTTGGCGTTCGTTAGATGGAGGGAATACATTTTCTCCAAGCATAAACGGCTGGACAGGAAAAGGTATCACCGCAGATGGTGGCGGACGTATGACTGTAACGCCTGCTGACCCTAACCGGATTTACGCAGTATTGCTTGGAAGCGCGCCCTCACCGGATAGGCCCTTTGTTTTCAGGAGTAATGATGCCGGTCTTACGTGGGATACCCTTTGTACGGGTAGAGGAACGGGCTTAATAGGGAATGGTTCCTTACCCTTAGGCATGTCCAATGGGCAAGGATTTTATGATTTGGATATCGCGGTTAGCGCATTAGATGCCAACCAATTGATTGTGGCTACGACCTCCGCTTTTCGCTCTGTGGACGGCGGAATTTCGTTTACCCCATTAGGGGGATACTTAGGTAATTTTGGCATACACCCCGATATTCAGCAAATAATCACTATAGGGGGAGACACTTGGATAACAACTGATGGCGGGATTAATTATTCTAGTGATTTTTTTGGAGCAATAGGGAATTTTTCTCCTCGTTTTAAGGGTATTTACAGCTCGGATATGTGGGGATTTGCACAAGGGTGGAATGAGGACATTGTTGGAGGTGGGCGGTACCACAACGGAAACACAGCACTTAGTGAAACCTACCCGGTGGGAGAGGCTATACGTTTGGGAGGAGGAGAAGCCGCCACCGGTTATTATATGGTAGGAAGACCTCGACATATTGCTTTTTCAGACATTGCCCCTAAAGTAATCCCTGTAACCCGAAATAATCCTTCTACAGACTTTTCTTTCACAAAATTTCCTAATGAAGATGGGTATGGGAATGATATGAGCGAAGTGGCTTTTTTACCTTATTGTTATAACACTATCTTTGTGGGCAGCGGAAATGAGCTTTGGAAATCCGCTGACGGAGGGATAACGTGGGTTTCTATCCATACATTTGCTGGTAGAGTGAAAGAGTTTGAAATTTCGCGCTCCAACCCCGACGTGATTTATCTTGCGACTAACTCCCCTACCCAACTACAAAAATCAACAGATGGAGGCATTTCATGGTCAATTCTGTCTCTACCACCAGGGGCATCTATCAGTAGAGTTTCTCTATCACTATCTTATTCGGATGAAAATAGACTTTACATGGTTTCTCCTTCTAATTCATTAGGGAATAGAGTATTTGTTACTACTGATGGTGGGGCATCTTGGAGTAATCTTACCACTCCAACCATTAATAATATGACGTATACTGCTATAGTTTATCATAATGGAACGGATAATGGGGTCTATATTTTAGGAGATAACGGAATCGTTTTTTACAAGAGTGATTCGGAGCCGGATTGGGTGCCATTTAGTACAGGACTTCCACTTGTTCATAATAACGAGCATGTCTTGGCCTTTTACCGTGATAGTAAATTGCGTTCTGCTGGAAATCAAGGAATATGGCAGGTTGAATTTTATGAAGAAGGTACACCCGTTGCCCAGCCTACCGTGGATAAACTAACGTCTTCTTGCCCGAGAGACACTTTTTATTTTGAGGACTACTCCGCACTCAATCATACGGCTGCAACGTGGGCATGGACTTTTACTGGAGCCGCTTATGTAAGCGCTACTTCTGCAAGGAATCCAAAGGTCTTGTTTTCTGGTGCGGGAACCTTTGATTTTTCTCTTACCGTAACCAATCCGATGGGAAGTAGCACCAAAACGGTTACCGGAAAAATAACGATTACGGGAAATGAATGTGGAGTAGATACAATCCCAGGTAAACTATTAACCCTAACTACTGCTGGCGACTATGCTGCTCAAACTGTTCCACTTAATCTTACAACCAATAATTTTACGGTTGGAGGCTGGATAAAGCCCAATGGGATTCAAATGAGTAATGCAGGAATTTTCTTTTCGGGAAGTAGCGGGGCGTGTGGATTGAACTTTCGGACAGCAAACCAACTTGGCTATCATTGGAACGATAATGCCGGCACTTACAATTGGGGAGGAGGACCAACCCTTCCCGCAAATCAATGGTCATACGTAGCCTTAGTGATTAAAGACGGACCCGGAACCAATGATACCGCTTTTATTTACTTAAACGGAGCGCAATATCTTAGGGTCGGAAATCATAGTCCTGCTACGCTTTCTACAGTTTTCCAATTCGGGATAGACAGAAGCAATACTTCGCGAAATTTTATCGGGCAAATAGACGAGGTTAGTTTTTACGATAGGGCATTAAGCCGGAATGAGATAAGGGAGATAATGAACCTTACACGAAATAACCCGAATGGAGGAAGTATGCCGGGATATGATGTTTCCTTGATTGCTTATTACCAATTTAATGAAAACAATAGCCTAACTTTTGATAAAATTGGGACTAAACACGTTACTTTAGTAGGAGGGGCGACCAAATCAACCCTTTCTACTGCGCCCGTAGGGGGAGGAAACTTTCAGCGCATGTCCGTAGCTTCTGGAGGAGTTAAAAACTTCGCTACTCCCGGACTTTCCATGACCTTCCCCTCCGCTGGTGTTTACCCCAACGGCGACTTAGTAGTTACGCGCTTACATGTACCTGCTGACGAGCTTTGCGGCACAAACACTTTACCAAATCCGACAGGGTATTGGATTGTGAGAAATTACGGAAGTAATGCGACCTTCAGTTCGCTTACAGAAATGAAATTCCATGAGGTATCTGGTACCAATCCCGCTATGGTTTTAAGCCCCTCTTCTTTAACCCTCTTCAAGAGGAACTCCAATGATTTTGGCTTGACTTGGGGTAGCTTTATAGAGGACGCCGATGCGGTTACCACTGTTTCCGGTTTGGGGGACATTACCTTTTCATCGGGTTTATATGTTGTAAATTTTAGCCAGTTTTCTATATCTTCCGACAATCTTCCTTTGCCCGTATCAGACCTATATTTTGAGGTTAGGGCAGATAGTCAAACCCAAGCGCGCTTATCTTGGACAATCAAGGACGAAGTGGGCGTGGAAAAGTACGAAATAGAATACCATAAAGAGGGAAATGGCTTTGAGTATATAGGAGAAAAAAGTGCTAATGGAGGAGACAACTATTATTTTATTCATTCAGATTTACCTTCCGGTACTCATTATTATCGGTTGAAAATCAGAGATATTAATGGTAATAGTTCTTATTCCAATACACAAAGCATTGAGTTACTACATAAAGATGCCCTATCTATTTATCCCAATCCCATTGAAGAAGGCTGGCTTAATCTGATGATTCATTCTACTTCCAATAAAGGATTTGCTAGAATATATAATGCGTTAGGTCAAGTGGTGCATACCTTTGCCGTAAGTGATATTTCTATTTACCCAAAACAAAAGACCTATTTGCCACTTTCAGCAGGCATTTACCATCTATTTTTGACATTAGAAAATGGGGTTACTATGGAGGAAAAAATTATCATAGAATAATCTACTGCTAAAAACTTTTTGAAATCATCATAGTTTTAAGACAACCAAGTGTAATAAGGAGTTTTTATGTGGAGTAACTCGCTCTGTACTACTTGTAAATTTTTAAGAACTACCCAAAATGAAAGGGGGAGTGTCTTTTATCTGTGCGGAAAAAGTAAGACCGATTTCAGATTTGGAAAATATCCTCCCCAGCCTGTATATACTTGTTCCGCATACGAAAAAAAAATTATTCATGAAAACCATTCCGAAAATCAATCCTGATAAGATAAAAAATATTTTATTTGACCTTGGAGGCGTAATTTATGATATTGACCCACTCCGCACCCAACGTGCAATTGAGGCTTTGATTCCGGAAGGAGACAAGGTGCATTTTTATTCCAAAACACGTCAAATAGCGGCAGTTTCTTTGTATGAATCCGGAAAGATAAGTACCGCAGAGTTTATCCAAACGGTAAGGGCGACCTTGTCTCTTCAAGCAACAGACCTTCAGATTATAGAAGCATGGAACGCTTTGTTAGTTGGGGTAGTTAAAGGGCGAGTCGAAAAGCTGGATTATTTATCCCAATACTTTAATCTTGCGCTATTGAGTAATACTAATGAATTACACTATGATACCATTTTTGAAGACTGCCAACCGGTATATGCCCAAATGCAGCAGTGTTTTTTTTCCTTTCAAATGGGAATGCGCAAACCCAATGCAGAAATTTTTGAGGCAGTGCTTTCTGCCATGCAATGGGAAAAAGAAGAAACACTATTCGTAGAAGACTCCCCTCCCAATATCGAAGGAGCAATAGCCGTTGGCTTATCTGTATTTCCCATCAATGCCCTATCCGATTTTGACCACCTTGTAGATTTTGTGTCTAAAGAAGTAAGGAGCTAAAAACCGCCTTTTACCAAGCGGTCATTATCCTCCCAACCGGATACAGATTATGAGTAGGCTCGTAGTAGGGAGAGTGCCGATAGACCCATTCTAATTGGGCTTGGGCAGAGGCTGCCACCTCCGGATTAAGTGTTTTTGCGGTATCTAGTCCTCGCCTCAATTCTGGTTGCTTTCGGAGAAGCTCTGCCGCAAGGTCTTCAAATACGTAATCTGAAAAATGCTCTTTTTGTTGGAGAATCCCATCAAAAAATCCCCACGCAAAAAAAGAATCTGTAGCCTGCGGCTCAAGCACCGACACGAGATAACGTTTAGCCGGCTGCCCCGTAGGGATAAGAAAATCGCCTTTGTAAAAACGGTGTTTTCTCTGAACCACTTCGACCTTAATATCATAATGAAGATAACAACCCTCATAGGGGCGTGGGGTAGTTTTGTAATCTCTGATATAGTACAATTCCGTTTCAATTTCCACATCATTCTCTAATTGCTTAAATTGTACCCCATTAATACCCAAACGTTCTATTACCCCGGAATAGGCTTGGGGAATGAGGTAGTATTTAGGAACCGGGATACTAAGGATAGGTTTACAAGTATTTCTGTAGGGTATTTCTTTTTCATAAGGTTCTGAACGGTCATAATATAATCTATCTAAGCCGGAAACCTCACTCTTTTTATATTTCGCAGCATACCCCTTAAACATCAGAGATTCTATAGCCGTCTCGTCAGTCTGCCATTGTATAGGCAGCCTACCAGCCTCCATGGTTTTCTGAATTTCAGCCCTCCTTGTCGCACACAACTTTTCGGCATTTAACATAAGATATTCAAGTACTGCCTCCATAAAAGCAAAAGTACTATGTACTCTATCCGGAAAAGGTTTTAGCATGTGAGTTTCCGGCATGAAACCGATAGTATGATGTAGGGCAGCATACCCTGTAGAGTAGCGCGGGTGGTCCAAAAACCCTTCGATTCCGGTATCAGGGGGACCGTCCGAATTTACATAAGGACACATCTCCCATTGCTTTTGCTTCATTTTCTCATATAGAAAAGGAAGCATCTCTTGCCGAAGCAAAGCACCTGCCTCTGTACCGAGTTTATTATGCTGCGTAGGGATAAGGGTCATGGTATAAGGATAATCCGCTCCATTTGAAGTGTGATTATCTACAAAAACATCTGGGTTCCATGTTGAAAATAGATGATTAAACGATTTCGCATTTTTAGAATTGCACTTTACAAAATCCCTATTTAAGTCCAGATTTTGGGCATTTCCACGAAAACCGTAAGAGGAAGGTCCATTTTGGTTGGCTCTACTAAAACTACCCCTATTAAGACAGCCATCTACATTATAGACCGGAATGACCACCATTATAATATTTTTTAATTGGGTAGTATATTTAGGGTTTGCATACTCCCGAAGCAAGAGCATCGTTGCATCAATCCCCTCCGGCTCACCCGGATGTATCCCATTATTAATAAACCATATACATTTCCCTTTTTTATGAGCCTCTTCGGGAGTAAAAACGTTATCATGAGAAAGTATGACACAGTGAATCGGTTTTCCAATATCCGCAACGCCTGCTTCCTGCACTACAACAAACGGAGAATATTTATCTAAATTTTTATAAAAATCTATCACCTCGGTATATGTCGCCGTTTGAGAAGAATCCTTTTCAAAAGGAGTGATTAAATGAGTAATCATATTGGTTTTGAGTTTATGAGAGAGCTGACAAGCACTAAATAGTAAAATGACAAATCCGCCTTTGAACAATAATTTTAACATAAAAATTCTATCTATAAGCCTCCGCAAATTAAATAAAATACCCTACAAAAAGAAAGATTTTTTTATGGAACGAAAATAACCCCAAAAGTTTTTCTTAATTTTACTGAAAATTTTGCGTTATGTCTCAAAAATCTGTAATACTATTTCTCCTTATAATAGGAAACATAAGCCTTATACGTGCGCAACAACTTAGGGGCTTTCATGCCGAAAGATATACCCTTACGCCCGTTTTTTCCTATACCCAAATGTCTGATGCCAACGGAGAAAGCATAAAAACAATCCCTCGTTTCTCCCTTTCCGCAATGCAAAAAATCCATTACGGGTGGAAGTGGTTTGGGGTAACCGGAGGCTTAGGCGTGAGTAACCTTGGGATAATCACCCGCCCCAACGAAACCACGATTCTGAAAAGAAGGGTATATAGTCTAACGCCCGAAGCCGGTATTCGGTTTGGGTTTCCTAAGGCAGGCTTATTTATGGGTATAGCAGGAGATATACCAATTCACTACAAGGAAAAAGAAATTGCAGGAGGTGAAAAAATCCGCTATACAAAATTTTTTAGCGATAAAATTAGTCGCTTTATCCCTTCTGCCTATGCTGGGATAAGTTTTTACTATGTAGAAATCCGCGCACAATATCTCTTAGGAAATTTTTTTAATCCTAAAAACCCTTCATTTAATGGTGTCAGTACGAAAATGTTAAACATCGCTTTTTCATTTAATCATTTATATATGCAGCAGTTTTTACGAAATATAGGAGGAGATTACCGCAAAAAACCCAAAAGTCCCCCACCCCCAAAATGGGAAGGGGACGATAAGAATATTCAAAAAACAAGCCTTTAAAACAACCATTCCGATACTATCAGTATCTTGATTATTTAAATAGTTTTTAACAAAAATGGGCTTTCAATGCTTTACTCACTTAGATAGGCGGTAAAACTTGTACCCTAAAAAAAACGTATTAAGGCTTAGTGATAGGTTTTCGATTACCAAGTTGATGTACAAACTCAAATTGATATATGTATAAATTAACCCTGATGATATTGATGTTTTTTTCTGCTCTTACGGCACTCGCACAAGGAGAGAAACCCTCCAAAGAAAAAGACTCTGTATTAGTATTTCAGTTCTCAGGAATGGTAGTAGGACAGCGTTCACAAGAAGCAATACCCTTCGTTCAGGTTCAGGTAAACCACTCAAAGCAAGGAGTAACCGCTAACGCCGACGGGTTTTATAGTATTCCTGTAACCTTAGATGATACGCTTTATTATTACCATGTGGCTTATAGACCCACCAAACTCATTGTCAAAAAATATCTTCAAGAGTATAAAGGTAGTTATTCTCATTATATTTACGTAGTAAATTATATGAAAGAAGACTCTTTTGCCCTAAAAACTGTCTTTATTTATCCGTGGAAAAATTATGACGAGGTGGTAGCCACAATCTCCAACATGGAAACAGACCCCAATTCCCCAGATGCCGTCGCAAGAGAAAATTTAGACCCCAAAGTAATGGATGCAATTATGGCTTCCCTACCCAAAGATGCAGACGAACGAATCGTGGTAGGACGGCAAATGTACTATGACTTCTACCGCCGAAAAGACCTTATGCCAACTGTAGGAGTGGACCCGGTCGCCGCCGTGAGATTACTTCAATATGTAGTGCAGAAAACAAAAGAAAAAAGAAATAAAGGACTAAATTACTGGGAATAATGCAGTTTCAACAAATCATTAATCAAGAAAATCCAAAATCACATCTACTACACACTATCCGTGCCGGCAAACTTCCTCACGCTTTGTTGATTTGTGGTGGAGAAGGGGTAGGAAAACTACCCTTTGCGGTAGCCCTTGCCCAATATGTAAACTGCCTTAACCCCTCCGAAACCGATAGCTGCGGTACTTGTATTGCCTGTCATAAAATCAATCAGGGAATCCACCCCGACGTACACTATGTACTCCCTATTATAGCCGCTACCAAAAGCGGAAGACATCTGCTGACAGAAGATTACTTTGATGGATTTAGAGCGCGTTTCTTTACCCACCCCTATTATGGATTTGAAGAATGGCAACAAACCTTAGACGGCGATAACAAACAACTCTTTATTAGTGTACATGAGATGCGAGAAGCCAAAAGAAAACTTAACCTCAAAGCCTTTGAAGGGAAAAACAAAATCCTGATTATCTGGAATATAGAAAAAATGCGTGTAGAAGGAGCCAATGCCTTCTTGAAGCTTCTGGAAGAACCTCCCGAAAAAACCCTCATTCTAATGACATGCACAGACCCCAACAAAATACTCACGACCATCAATTCCCGTTGTCAGCGTGTATATCTAGACCGCCTAAGTATAGACGACATCGCCCAATACCTTATACAGTACAAAAACATTGACAATCAACAAGCGATGGAAATAGCAGCCGCCTCCGATGGAAATATCCATAATGCCAGAGCCTATACGGAGGTCTCCTCTTTGTCTCTCCATGAAACGTATGTAAATTGGCTTAGAGCAGTTTATATAGGCGATTTTAACAAAATCACCACCGAAGCCGAACCCGTTTACAAAGCCTCCAAAGAATTTCAAAAATCTTTTATCCGCTTAGCCGTCAAGCAAATAAGAGATTCATTTCTTTATCACCTCTCGCTCCCTCAGATTGCCCTTGCTACCCCGCGTGAAGCCGAATTTCACCAAAAATTTGCGGCTTTGCTTACCCCTTCCAAAACGGAAAGAATCCTCACCGAATTAGAAAATGCCCAACGATACATCATAGGGAATGCCAATGCCCAACTCGTATTTACTGCACTTTCTCTCAAATTATTCATTATTCTAAAAGATAATTAGAGAAAAACCGGCATAAGCCTTATCCTCTTTTTCTTTTGAGGTCTTTATCAAACCATTCTACCCTAACCTCCCCAAAGCATGAATCCCTAACCGCCATCAATACTTGTTATTTACTCGCCTCCGATATTCATTCAGAAAAAAGTTGCATTTTACATGAACATGTAGTATATTTGTATTTTCAATCACCAGCCTTGTTTTCGCAATCCTTTCAATCTCTAAATTACATCATTGTATGAATTGGTATTATTTACTTTTGGCGATTATTTTTGACGTAGCAGGAGCCACCTCCATGAAACTCTCCTACGGATTTTCTAAAACCTTGCCCTCTTTCATTATGATTATTTCCTACATCTTATGTATCGGTTTTTTTACGTTAGCACTCAAAAAAATAGAGGCAAGCACTGCTTATGCAATTTGGGCAGGCTTGGGTACGGCATTAATAGCACTTGTTGGATTTGTGTTTTTTAAGGAATCTATGGATTTAACCAAGATTATTTCGATTGTTTTAATAATTCTGGGTGTCATCGGACTTAACCTTTCCTTGTAAAATAGACAGACCCTTTTGAGTTGTTCAAAAAAATCGTACTTTTGGGCAAATTTTAAAGCCTTATTCTAAAAGATGAAAAACTATATAAAAACGGCAGTCGCTTTTACCAAAAAAATGGGAGTAACCGGTGCGATTTCAGAAACCTCTCGCTTTGTTGAGGAAGAAATTACCCGCAATATTAATCCCAAAATCCCCCAAATGATTGTTGAGTTTGGAGCCGGACACGGGAATATCACTCAGGCTATACTTTCCAAAATGCACCCTGATTCAACCCTTTTTTCTTTTGAGGTTGAAAAAGAATTTATCCCCTTATTAGAACTAATCCCCGATAAACGACTACATATTATACACGGCTCCGCTGAAAATATCTTAGAAAAAGTAAAACAGCATAACGTAGATGTTATCATTTCCTCTATCCCATTTACCATTATCCCCAAAGAAATCGGATTCACCATACTCGCTCACGCTTGTCAAGCCCTTAAACCTACCGGCAGCTTTCATCAAGTACTATACACGATTCAACCCTTGCGTTTTGAGAAACATTTTGAGAGAGTAAAGATAAAACCCGTATTGAATTTTCCCATAGCCTTTATCCATCATTGTACAAAATAATCAAAGCAATTGAATAGGATAAACGCATTAAGAATTTTAGAAAGACAAAGATTACTCTAATATCCGTCCTATTGAGCCAAGAAAACCTCACACAACATACCATCTGATTAAGTCAAAAACAACCCGCGAGAGCAAATCATAATTAGCTCTACCACCACAAAAGCCCAAACTAACCTCTAAATGACGAAATTATAGACATAGAACATGTATGCGAGAGAGGCAAAACAGTGCCGTCAGGCATATAATATGGGCAAAACAAACATTCTCAATTTACCTCTCTTAATACTTACTAATCATCGCTAAAATCCGATATAAAATCTCTTTAAACATTCTTTCCCTTATCGAATTATTGAAGTTTTCGTGCGGTTAGTCTGAACATTTTTTCTTAATTTTGTATTATCCCCAAAATTTATTTAATATTACGCCCTGAAAATTTGTTCATCTTCAAAAAAACATGTTGGGTTTGTAATGCTATAAAATGGTTAGAATAAAATTTTTAGTTTCGTTGATAGCTACTGCTGGGCTACTTTTTTTATTAGCTCGCCC
>CAUJFT010000267.1 GCA_963169475.1 Bacteroidota bacterium
AAGTCCGTAAAAATAATAAACTTGGCTGGATAGACAGTACCGGAAGAATGTTCATTCCTTGTAAATACGACTCTGCTGGCAATTGGTTTGCCGGGGTAATCCCCGTTAAGTATAAGGGAAAATGGGGTGCCATAGACTCCGTCGGCAAACTAATTATCCCCTTTCAATACAATGCGATTTGGCACCCGCTTAATAATTTAAATACCACAAGACCCGATACAATCCCTCCAAAATTTAGCAATAACTTGCTGTTCAGACCCGTATTCTGGGTAAAGGGGCAAAACCATCTTTGGGGAGCTTGTAACCGTAGCGGGAAGGAAATCATTGCCCCGAAGTATGACTCCTTGTTTAGCTGTAGCCTTAATCCTAATCTATTTATTGTATCCTCCGCAGCACGATACGGATTGGTAAATGCCGATAATGAGGAAATCTTGGGTACAGCCTATAACGAACTATACGAAACCTCCAGCGGCTTTTTTGTTGCCCGGCAGACCACCCGTTACGCCCTTATTAGTGCTGGCGGAGTTCCGATTACTCCCTTCAAATACCAAGAAATACAATTTGTTGAAAATCAAAAATACCTTTGGGTACTTTATGACGACAAGCCCGGAGTGATTAGTTTTGAAGGGAAAGAATTTTTTGAGAAAGGCGAAAAATCAAAATAATGTTTTTACCTTTGTGTATCTAAAAATTTTGCCCTTGCACACAAGTGCTGGGGTAGCTACTTTTGCAAAAAATAAAGATACGATATGAGCAAAGTCTTTAACCAGTTGCTTGTAATCCTCTTGATAGGGCTACTAGCTGGTTGTACTAAATGGAATCCCAAAAAATACCGAATGGTAGAAATTACCGATACTGGTGAGATTTATTCTACCCTCAATCTCGAAAAACGAAACGATGCCGGTAAGTCTATCTATCGCAGAATGCTGATAAAAAAACGATGGATGCCCGACTCTCTGTTTAGAACTATCTCGGGACTTTCCAACGAAAACAAATGGCCTGCCGGAATGAGAACCGCCCAACAACGCTTTGATAATCGTGTAAAAATGAAAGGTATCCAAGCATATACTGCGGCTAAGTTTAGAGGAAAATATATCCTTTATATTCCCGGAAAACAAAATAATCGCGAAAACAAAAACCTCGCCCCCGAATTACAGTCCGATAAAGATTACTATATGATTATTGGTAAAAGAGGCGTAAGCAAAAAAGACAGCATTCTTGTTGGATATGAAAATTGGAAACGTCCGTCCCGTGCTAAACGTAAAGAAGAATCCAAGGAACCTTCCGGAAAACCGGCATCTCCTACCTCTCCCGCCCCTAAAAACCCCAGAATGCCTCAAACGGTACCCACTCCTCCCGTGGACGGAACCTCCGAAGAGAAAATTATAAAATGATAAAAGTATTGGGAATATACAGACCCAAAGCTCCCGTCATGTGTTAAGTAAAGCAAAACACCGTAGCCTACATGGCTTCCTCTACCAACCTCCCAAAATAAACCCGGTAGAGGCAGACATTTGCATGTCTCTACCCCGAATGGGTAACGTGATTATAGCCAAACGTCCCACTCGTTATCTTACCTCCGATAAAAAACAATGACGATAAACCCCTATTCATAAAACCTATTTTTTAAATAGACGTATTCATAAAATATCACCTCTATAATATTACAGATGAAAAGATTAATTGTTTTTTCTGCCTTGTTCTTATTGGTTTGTATTAGTCCGTATTGGGTTTATCCTCAATCTTTGGTACAGCATGAAGTCTTATTAAAAGGAATACCCGGCGTTTCGGCGGGGAATATTCGCGCTACACCAGATAATGGGTTTATCATCGCAGGAACTTACGGAGCAGACCCTAATGGAAATTATGCCAGACCCGTTCTAATTAAAACAGATGCCGCCTTGAACATTGAATGGCAACACCTATTATACCAATCCGATAATGGAGTGTTTCCTATATCCTACGGAGTAGATGCTGCTTATACCGGAGGAGATACATGGGTACTCTTGGGAGTGGTAAATAGAAATATGCTTTTTAATGCCAATTACATTCAAGGACAGCATGACATTTTTCTCACCAAAATAAAATCAGACGGAACTGTACTTTGGACAAGAAATTACGGAAGAGGATTGTACAATAATGACGCTTTTTCATACCACGATGTACCCTATAGTCTTGAAACACTTCCTAATAATGCAGGATTTCTTATCAGTGGCTATTCGAGCGATAACAATAATCCTCATCCTTTCTATCTCAGATTAGACAAAGACGGGTTGGTCTCGGGCAACAACCCAAATACATGGGCAAACCGCCTTCATACTACTTGTAATACCATTATAATGGTAGGAACAAGAGGTTCCTATCGGCGCGAAATGATTCCTTTGAAGAATAGTACAGATGTTTTTACTGCCGTTGCTTGTGGAGAATATGCTTTCTTTACGCGGCTTAAAGCAAATGGAACGCCAGTATGGGAAAAATCAATCCCTGTTGCGGCAGGAATTGGAGATGATTTGCCGGAACCGTTTAACCTGATTTTTGCGGCGGGATATCAATCCTTTATCAATAATATCGAACAGATGCCAAACGGAGATATTGCCATAGCGGGTATTACTTTCGGCTTTGCCGGAGTTGCAAACCCAGACGGCTCGTGGGGAATTTACAACCCCGTCAGCTTTATCGCAATCATTACCGAAAACGGAGTATTTAAAAAAGGGAACTTCTTTTTTCACCCAACCGGAAATACTTCTGGACAAACCGCCGATTTGTTTGTTACAGATATGAAAATCCTCCCAAATGGACATTTTCTCCTAACAGGCAATATCTCTCCTATGGGGAATAATATCTACAAAGTATTTCTAATGGAATACGCACTCAATGACCTTTCAATTCAAAATCATTCTCCCAATAAAATCAAAATGCACGTATTCGGTACGCATACCGTCAATACGATTCCTTATGGATTAGACATGCCTAAACTTGCCTTTGAGCCAGACGGAGACCCTGTAGTTTTGTATGATGATATGAAAGTAAGGGTTTTTGATAATTTTGCCAATACTCAAAGCACCTCTACACCTGGGTGCTCTGACGATGTACAGATTACCTCTACAGGCATGGATTTTAGCCCTCAACCGGTAACTCTTAATTGGTTTCCCGTTACCGGAGGAACCCTCACCGGTTGGGGAAGCAACCCACTTGCCGCTTATGACTCTGTTACGCTTAATTGCAATGGGTTTTTAACGGCATTAGAAAACGAGGACAACCCATCATTTGTCCGTTTTTATCCCAACCCTAACCCAGGAACATTCACCTTAGCGATTTCAGAAGTACCTACCACCATGGAAATATATGACTGTACCGGAAAATGTATTTGTCAAGAAAAAAACCTTGCCGCAAACCAAACCTTCAGCTTTGATGATTATCCTTCCGGAATATATTTTATCCGTGTAGCTTCTTCCGAAAAAAATCAGATGCTGAAATGGGTAAAGGAATAAATAGACATACTGACTCTACGCCTAACTAAGTCTTACTTATGATAATCTAGGGAGGAGTTCTATAAGGGCGTAAATATAAAGGTAATTAATCATAAAAGAGTTCTCTACCTCTTTTATGATTAATCGTTTCATTTCCTCTATGCTTACTAAATCGTGTTCATTTTAGTATAAAAAAGAATCTTCTAATCGTTAAGACTTTTATGTATTCAAAAAAAAATAGTTTATCTCAAAAAATAGCTGTAATTTTGCGGCTGTTTTTAAAAAATATTATAGGCGAAAGCCATTTTTATGTCAGAAAATTTATTTAGAGAATTGGGTGTTTCGGAGGAAATACTCGTAGCGTTGGAGAAAAAAGGATTTGTAAATCCTACACCAATTCAAAAGCAGACTATTCCTTTACTGCTAAGCGATACAAAGGATATTATAGGGCAGGCACAGACGGGTACAGGAAAAACCGCCGCATTTGGGATTCCGATTTTACAAAAAATTGAGCAGGGAAAAAGAAAAGTACAAGCACTTGTACTTACCCCTACGCGGGAGCTTGCCGTTCAAGTTACGGAGGAAATCGTTTCTTTTAAGGGAAAAAGTAATATCTATATCCTGCCTGTTTATGGCGGTCAGGGAATGGAGTACCAGCTAAAAAGATTAAGAGAAGGGGTAGATATTGTCGTAGGTACCCCCGGAAGGGTCATTGACCATATCGAAAAAGGTACACTAAATCTTTCGGAAGTAAAGTTTTTTGTGTTAGATGAAGCCGATGAAATGCTAAACATGGGCTTTTTGGAGGAGGTTGAAAAAATTCTCCAACATATCCCAAAAGAGAGGAATATGTTATTGTTTTCTGCCACTATGCCGGACAGAATCCGTCAGATTGCAGAAAAATATATGGGTAAGTATCACTTTATTCGTATTGAAAAAAACCCAGAAACCGCCCCTCAAATAGAGCAAATCTATTACGAAGTATATCCTGAAGATAAATTGAATATGCTTTGTAGAATAGTAGATACCTCAAAGGATATTTATGCCTTAGTATTCTGTAAAACCAGAGCCGGAACCGATGATATCGCACATCAACTCATCGAAAGGGGTTACGCTGTAGAGGCACTTCACGGAGATGTCTCTCAACAACAACGGGAAATCATCATGCGCCGTTTTAAGAGTAAACGAAGCAATATCCTAATTGCTACTGATGTAGCGGCAAGAGGAATTGATGTCAATGAACTTACCCATGTAATCAATTACGATATACCCGGAGACGGAGAAACCTATACTCACCGAATCGGAAGAACAGGGAGAGCCGGCAGAAAAGGGCTTGCGATTACCATTCTTACTCCTTCCGAACTTAGAAAGTTAAATTTTATGCTTCAAGGCACAAAGTTTAACTTGCAGAAAGGGAAAATTCCTACCGTTGCCGAAATCATCGAGAAGAAAAAGCATACAATTCTGGAAGATGTTACACAAATGGTAGCCAAGGAAGATTACGAAGACTTAAACGAAATCTCTGAAAGCCTAATAGCCTTTAATGAACCGGCTTTTATTATCGCTGCCTTAGTCAAAAAACTATACGGAAAACAACTAAACCCTTCAAGATATACTGAAATCCGTGTTCCTGCCATTAAGGAAAAACGAAAACAAGAAGATAAGAATAGAAATGACCGCGACCGCTTTAGCAATAGAGACGGCGATAGGAGAGGAAGAGAACCTTACGCTAATAGAGATAGAGACAGTAGGGAAAGAAGTAATAGAAGACCCGAAAAAGAAGGAGGGAAACAAGTACTCAAAAATAATGCTATCCGTAAAGATAGCTTCCATGATGCCCCCTCTAAAGATAGAATAGGCTCTCGCAAAAAAAGTCATGAGGTTTTGTTTTTTGGAAAAGGTTCTAAAGACGGTATTACTACCCGAATTTTTACCGAATTTATCAAAGATGAAACCGGAGTTCCTAATCATAAAATTTATGAAGTGGACGTATTTCCCCGATTTACCCTCTTCAAAGTAAATCAAGAAGAAGCGGGTAAAATTCTTGAAAAATTTAAAGATTCAGGAAACGATAAGCCCCTTATAAAAAGAGACAAAAATAGTAGATAACCTTTCCTTAGATGAACGGAGGGCTGGTAAAAGCGGGGACTGTTTGTGCCCGCTTTTTTATTTCTTTGATTAAGGAGCAATCTGTGTTCGTCATGTTAAGCGAAACGCAGTGCCTAAACCACATATTTCCAATTTAGTTCCTGACCGAATAGAGACCTATATTTTATTTTGACCCGTTTGGATTACTTATCTTTAGACTTTTGTCATATTTTTTTAAAAATTATTTTGACTTCTTTTTGCCATTTCTGTGAATATGTGTAACTTGCGCCCGTTTTCGTAGGAGTATTTATAGAGGTCGGAGTAAATAAAAACAAGTATTTGTATAATTATTTGATTTTGAGTACAATACATAAACATTAAAAATAAAGTACATTTATTAAAATATATGATAAAAAAAGTATTATTACTCGCAGCAGCATGTGTTTTATCCTTATGTATAATGCGGGCAACTCCTCCGGAAGGAGAGGAGGGCGAAAAATTCAATGCTTCTGAGGTTATCCTTCATCACATTTTGGATTCCCATGATTGGCATATCACGGATATTCCTGCCGGAAAGGAGAACGGAAAAACTCAATACACCCCAATTGCACTTCATCTCCCTTGGATTTTATATTCTTCCCGTGATGGATTAAAGTTCTATGGTAGTACACATGCTTTGGAAGCAGATGGCAAATTTGGGCTTGACCATCATGGGAGTGTCTATGCCAAAAAAATAGGAGCAACCCACGCCCCCACCACCGAAACCGCTCATGACTCTACCCATACTACTACAGAGGCACACCACGTAGAGGACATGGACGAATCCGTTTCCGTACTTGACTTTTCTATTACCAAAACGGCCCTCCAAATTATTCTTGTTGGTTTAATTATGGTGCTTGTATTTACCTCTGTTGCAAGAGGATATGTAAGAAATAGAGGAAAGGCTCCCAGCGGATTACAGTCATTTTTTGAACTTATTATTATCTTTGTACGGGATTTTTCCAAAGAATATCTTGGGGATAAGCACGAAAAATTTCTTCCTTATCAACTAACATTGTTTTTCTTTATATGGTTTTCTAATCTGTTAGGACTTACTCCTCTCAATTCCAACATTGCAGGAAATATCTCCGTAACCGCAGCCCTTGCCGTCTTGTCTTTTATTTTAATTAATGTGAATGGTTCCAAAGATTATTGGAAACACATATTTGCAGCACCCGGAGTACCCAAGCCCATGCTTGTATTGCTCACCCCCGTTGAGCTTTTAGGGATTTTTACTAAACCTTTTGCATTGGCAATCCGTCTTTTTGCCAACATAGTGGCAGGTCACTTTATGGTATTGTCCTTAATTTCGTTGATTTTCCTTCTTGGAGACAATGGGAGGAATGTTGCGGGAGCATCGGGTGGCGCAGTACTCGGAATTGCCTTTGCTATTGTGATTTTCTGTCTTGAAATGCTTGTTGCAGTAGTTCAAGCATATATTTTTACGCTACTCACAACGGTATTTATTAGTATGGCGGTAGAGTCACATGATGACCACCACCACGAAACACATAAAGTATTGGATACGGAAGTCAATAGAGATTTACGTCTTTCTGATTTCAATGCTCATTAATTTCACAAAAGATTAAAACTTTATATTTTTCAATATTTAATTATTTTCAAAAATGGAAACAATTGGTGTAGCAGGTGCAGGTATTGGAGCGGGTCTTACTGCAATCGGAGCAGGTATCGGTATTGGTCGTCTTGCCGGTTCAGCAGTAGAAGCAATCGCTCGTCAGCCTGAAGCTTCAGGAGATATCCGTGGAGCAATGATTTTAACAGCAGCATTTATTGAAGGAGTAGCCCTCTTCGCAGTAGTAGTTTGTCTGCTTGCTGTACTGTAAAAAATGTTAGGGGGGGAATAAAAGGAATGCTTTTATTCCCTTTTCACCTTTGTTTTAAGAAAATTTATTTTTATTCAACGCTAAAAGTTAAAATATCATGATTCTTGTACCACAATTAGGTCTTTTTTTCTGGTCATCGGTTATATTTTTGATTTTCTTCTTTATTTTAAGAAAGTTTGCATGGAAACCTATTATTGCTATGCTGAAAGAAAGAGAAGAAAGCATTAGCCAATCTTTACAACAAGCAGAAAAAGCAAGGGAGGAAATGGCAAAACTCCAAGCAGATAATGAAAAATTACTCAATGAAGCCCGCCATGAGCGTGAGAAAATGCTGAAAGAAGCTGCGCAGGCAAGAGATGAAATGATTACTAAGGCGCGTACAGAAGCCGCAACTGCTGCCGCAAAAGAAATGGAGAAAGCCAAAGTTCAGATTGAATCCGAAAAAATGGCTGCACTTATTACTGTAAAGAATGAAGCAGGAATGATAGCATTGGAAATCGCCGAAAAGGTACTTCGCCGTGAGCTTGCTGCCGGAGCAGAAAAAGAAGTACTTGCAAAAAAATTAGTGGCTGAACTAAATAATAATTGATAACTTTCTGTTTTTTTTAAGATTGTATAAATATGATTGAAGAACGCATTGGCTATCGCTACGCTAAGTCAATTTTTGACTTGGCTACCGAAAAGGGAATCACCAAAACGGTTTACCATGACATGGAAAATCTTTTCTCTACTTGTCATAATAGTAGAGAATTACGTAATTTCCTGAGCAGCCCAATTATCACGCTTGATAAAAAGAAAAAAGTGATTCATTCTGTTTTTGATAAACAATTTTCTTCTGAATTACTCCCGTTATTGATTGATATAGTCTTGCGTAAGGGTAGGGAGATGTACCTCTTTGAAATTGCGCAAGCATTCATCGAGTTGTATGACAAGAAAAACGACATCGAGCGCGGAGAGATTGTGAGCGCAGAACCTATGGATCCACAAACAGTAACCGAAATCCAAAAAATTATAGAGGTAAAAACCGGAAAATCCTTTAAATTTGAAGAGAAAGTAGATGCTTCCCTTATCGGTGGCTTTGTCCTCAAAGTCGGAGATAAACTATTTGATGGAAGCGTTTCCAGCTATCTCCGGAAATTAAAACATGAATTTGATGACAATGCCTTCATTAAGGCATTTTAATCATAAGATAAAGACATATATTCATTTTAAATTCTCATTTAATAGTATAAAATTATGGCTCAAGTTAGACCGGATGAAGTATCCGCAATATTAAGAGAACAACTCTCTAATTTTAAAACAGCCGCTCAATTAGAAGAAACCGGAACCGTTTTGCAAATCGGAGACGGAATCGCGCGTATTTATGGATTAACCCGTGTTCAATCCGGAGAACTCATAGAGTTTGAAAACGGACTTAGAGGAATGGTACTTAACCTTGAAGAAGACAACGTAGGGGCAGTACTCTTTGGAGACACCGAAGGTATTAAAGAAGGGGCAAGCGTAAAGCGTACCGGGCAAATTGCTTCTATTGCAGTAAGCGAAAAAATGCTTGGTCGCGTAATTAATCCATTGGGGCAACCTATCGATGGAAAAGGTCCTATTGAAGGTCCTTTTTATAATTCTCCTTACGAAAGAAAAGCACCTGGAGTTATCTTCCGTCAATCTGTAAATGAACCGCTTCAAACAGGTATCAAAGCTGTGGACGCGATGATTCCGATAGGAAGGGGACAACGTGAGTTAATCATCGGCGACCGCTCTACCGGCAAAACTGCCATCGCCCTCGATACTATTATTAACCAAAAAGAATTTTACGAAAGAGGAGAGCCTGTATTTTGTATCTATGTAGCTACCGGTCAGAAAGCTTCTACCATCGCCCAAGTAGTAAAAGCACTTGAAGATGCCGGAGCAATGCCTTACACGGTAGTGGTGGCTGCCCCAGCTTCATTCCCTGCTCCGTTACAGTTCTTCTCTCCTTTTGCGGGTGCAGCTATTGGAGAGTATTTCCGCGATAGCGGAAAACCCGCGCTTGTAGTGTTTGATGACCTGTCTAAGCAAGCGGTAGCTTACCGTGAAGTATCTCTCTTATTGCGCCGCCCTCCCGGACGTGAGGCATATCCCGGAGACGTATTTTACCTCCACTCCCGTCTGCTTGAACGCGCCGCAAAGATAATCAACGATAATGAGCTGGTAAAAGCAATGAATGACCTACCCGAAGATTTTAAAGGAATCGTAAAAGGGGGAGGCTCTCTTACCGCACTCCCAATTATTGAAACACAAGAAGGAGACGTTTCGGCTTATATCCCTACTAACGTAATCTCCATTACGGACGGTCAAATATTCCTTGAGTCTAATCTCTTTAACTCCGGGGTTCGTCCTGCAATTAACGTGGGTATCTCGGTATCGCGTGTAGGGGGTTCTGCGCAGATAAAACCGATGAAAAAAGTAGCAGGTACGTTGAAATTGGAACTCGCCCAATTCCGTGAACTTGAAGCCTTCGCCCGTTTCGGTTCGGATTTAGATGATACTACGCAGCGTCAGCTTAATAGAGGAAAACGAAACGTAAAAATGCTTATCCAAAATCAATATAGCCCGGTTTCTGTAGAAAAACAAGTAGCGAT
>CAUJFT010000268.1 GCA_963169475.1 Bacteroidota bacterium
GCATAAGATTAAGCCTATTAAAATCCTTAAACATGGGTATAAAGCTATCTCAATCTTTAAACTCGGTTTTTGAACATATACAACCTATTCTCCTAACCGGAAATGGCTACTTCCTAGCTATAATACAAAAATTGTCGTATATTAATCAGAACTACTTATTTGAGAATATCGCCTCTGGACAAGGTCTCCTTTATCACCTCTTCGATACTATTCGTCTCTGTATAGAAGGAAAGTATGCGGGTCATTACTTTTTCTATGAGGGTATCAGGGCAAGAAGCTCCGCTGTTGAGAATGATGTCTAAGGGTTTTTTAGTGGGTAAAAACCCGTTAGTAGTGGCTTCCGTTTTAGTATTGTAATGAAAGTGTAGAATTTGGTCTTTGTTTAGAATGTCATCTTCTGAACGAATAAAGTAGGTGGGGAGTTTTTCTTCGCACATTTCGACCAAATGCGAGGTATTGGAGCTATTTCTACCGCCAATTACAATGGCAAGGTCGGCAGGTATTTGAAGGAGGTGCTGGGTTGAGGTTTGGTTGTTTTTAGTGGCGTAGCACAAAGTGTCTCTTGTGTTCCCGAAGTGGGCATCTATGATTTCGGCTCCATATTTTTCTTGGAGAATAGACTTGATGTATTGTGAGATTTCGAGGGTTTCGCCGGCAAGCATTGTGGTCTGATTAACGACTGCTATTTTTGTAAGGTCTTTCTCCGGGTCAAAACCTTCCGTACATTTGTGGCGAAAGTGTGTTTCAAAATTTGAAAGCGGGAGGCTTCCCTTGATAATTTCGCCGAGAATGGCGGCTTCTTCTATATTTCTAATTACTAAGGTAGGAGCAAATTGTTTACTATAAGAAAAGGTAGCTTGAGTTTCTTCGTGCTGGAATTTTCCGTGTACGAGAATGGTAAATCCTTTTTTACCCAATTCTTCTGAACGAAACCAAACGTGTTCTACAAAGCGGCAGGTAGCGTCCCATTTTCTGGTATCTATTCCTTTTTGGGAGAGTAGTTGTTTGTCTTGAATCGTAGCCCCAAATGCAGGGACGACTACGATATCTGTGTCGGTTACATTTTCCCAAGGAATAAGCTGCTTGCCCGATGCCGTCTTGATGAAGCGTAGTCCTCTTTTGTATAAGTCTTGATTCACAAAATCATTGTGTATCAGTTCACTAACCATTAGTATTCTTTTTCCTTCATTCTGAATAAGGGCTTCATAAGCCATTTCAATGGCATTTTCCACTCCTTTACAAAATCCAAAATGGCGGGCAATCCGGAACCTTACAGGTCCAAAGTCTAATAGGAGCGGGGTATAGTCTCTGTCTCCTTGTCGCGCATTTTTTATAAGTCCGATAATCGCGCTCCTGTATAAGGAGGCGTATTGTCCCAAGTCATAGGTCTTTTTCAGGGGTCTAGACGTAAATTCTTTCATATATGACTAAAAGATGCTTACAAGTGATTCCCCTCTGAAACGTTTATTTTATGAATTTGTTTGGGAGAAAATCGGAAAATTAGTCTTCGTACTCGGTGGTAATCTGGTCTAAGGCGATTTGAAGCATATCTTCCATGATTTCTTGGCTGATTCCGCACATTTGTGCAAATGAAAGACAAGTAGCATGTTCTTCTGTGAGTATTATACCGTCAGAAGCTGCAATGGTAAGCATGTCGCCAAGGTCTGCGAGATTGTCTTCTTGGTTCTGATGTTTTTGAAGTTCGAGATTTTCGGACTCTACAATAGGTTTCAATGCTTCTGGCTGTAGCCCCATTTCTACTCCAATGTCTATTAAGATATTTTTTTCTTCTTCGTCAATAGACCCACCGGCTGCGGCTACAATTAATAAGTTCTGGAATGAAATGAGTTTGTCGTTTAATGGATTCATGATTTTTTATATTTTTTTATCATGTAGTATATTACTTTGCTCGTTGAAGAGATAAATGTGGTATTTTAGTTAAGCGGGGAAGTATTTACGAAAGTTTCCGCGCTTTGGTCTCATCTATTTTCTCCCTTCCTCTCGCCTTTTTATTTTTTTTGCAAAGATACAAAAGTATTCTTTTTACCCTCCTCGAAACGATATTTTTTTTGAGAGGAAAGTAGGTGAAGAGAAGATACAGTCAGGAAGATGAGTAAAGAGGGAAATAGGGTAAGCCACCAAGCATGGGGAAAGCTCCTTGCTTGGGAGAGTATGCTTCCCCAAGATATTGTATTGGTTTGTGTAACGCCGATTCCTAAGAAAGCTAAAGCCGATTCAAAGAGAATGATGTCTGAGGCGATAAGTAGGGATAGTGTATAAAGCATAGGAGCGATATTGGGGAATGCGTGCCGGAAAAGGATTCTGAAAGGAGAAAATCCTAATGCTTTGGCGGCTTCGATATATTGTAGTTGAAAGATAAGCCCTAAATCAGTACGAATCAAGCGCGCCAAACCGGTATAGCCCGCCAAACCGATAATTAGCATGGAGGAGGACACATTTTTAGGGAAGAAAAGCGAAAGGGTTAAAATGAGTAGCATTCCGGGTAGGGCAGTTTGTGTGTCAAGAAAAAACTGTATCAGTCGTTCTAGCGGAAAAGCATGTTTTTTTCTAAAAAAAGGGAGGAAATGCAAAGACTTCCCAATAAAGTAAAACAGAATGAGAATAGTTAGGGTAGCGACAAGGCTAATAAAGAAAGATAGCGGAGTAGCAAGTCCTTCGGGTAATAGAGGTATCTGCCACATTCCCCATTTTCGAACGTAAAACCCATAAAAAACAGCGGGTAATAGCCCCATAAATATCCCTATATATTCTCCTTTGGTGAGAAAAAGGGATTGGTTTCCAAAATAGGCGGCCGCTCCGCCGATAAGGACTCCGAGTAGAAGAATCACGGTCAAAGAACCAATAGTAACGCTAAATGCACGGGCAGCACCGTGTATGAGTCCTGCGAATAGGTCGTAGTCATTGTCATCTGTGCCGAGTAGGTGGCGGTGTCCTTTCGGAAGTAGTATCTTGTTTGTTGCTACGGAGGCGTAATATTGTTGTTCCAAGGGAGATTGTAGTCTTTTTGTTATGCTGCCGGTCTTGGGGCTAAATCCAGCGAGTGTCCTTATTGTTCCTTTTTCTGGCATCAAGTGCCAATCGGTTTCCCTATATGATTGCAGACGCAAGCCGCCTGCTTTACGGAAATCAGGCAAAGAATCCTTGTATTTGGGGTTAAATAAGGGGTAGATAGTCTTTCCTTTCCATTGTGTTTTGAGCGGGAGGTCGTTTGCCCAAAAATTTGGAAACAAGGCAAAAATTATCCATATAGAGAGATGAAGCAAGGCTATATATTTTAACCCATGATGACGGATACTATTCATAGAAATGATAGGAAAAGAGGTACTGTCGGTTTTTCCCATCAAACCCGGGCATCTCCTTCATTTCTTTTAAAACCTGATTAGGAGCATACAAATATCGAAGTTTTGCATTTCCCGCATTTAAGCCAGACCATAGTTGATTATTGTCATATAGAAATTGAATGGTATAGGTAGCTCCTCCTATAGTTTCGCGACTAAAGGTAAGGCGGTCTTGTTCGCTGTATTCAAAACTGCGCGAAAGTTCGGGTTTATTGTTCGTTTCGTCTTCCCATTCTATGTATTTACTGATTTTTCCGGAATTAACAGTATAAAAACAATCACAAGTACTAACGGACTTCCCATTAAACTTTTTTAATACACGAACTTGGTTGGGGTTGCCGGGTAGCTTCTCGTAGTGATAATAAATCGTCTCATATGGACGAAGTGTCCCCGCTATGTCTATGCTAAATTTTTTTTCTTGATATAAGGTAGCATCTTTATTGTAACGGTAAGTAAGCAAGTATTCTTCATTATTGCGGACATTTTTATAATACCTCCGAATAAGATAGCCTTCCTCTTCAGTGAAGGTAAAGGACTGTTTAATCAGGGTATCTGTATTATGAAGCATGATATAAAGGGTATTTCTCCCCTCAATATCAAAATTCCACTGCACATAAAATCCCGGTTCGGAAGGAACTACGCCAGAAATTGTTTTAATTTCTCTTTCTGCAATAAATGTAGGATTGAAATTGAGAAATGGGCTATCCCCTTGCACTTGTCCACAGCCCGCTTGCGGGCGAGGTATCAGCATTTGTGCATTCAATTTAGAACAAAATAATATAAACCCCAATAGGATAATTTGTTTTATACTCATTGTAAATTGGTTTACGAAAAAATAATTTACAAAACTCTTCATAATCACCGTAATCCTAAAAGCTGTATTCATTATCATTCCATTTTACAAACTCTAATACTACTTAGTATGTGGTTAGAATCCGTACTTTTACTATTGAAGACTTTTATTTCTAAGTATAATAGGACTTACGTGCTTTTTTTGCAAAAAATTGATTTTCAATACTTTAAAATAAAATCTATACCATAATGAACCATTGATTATCAAGTATTTATTTTTTGTTTTGCGTAAGTCCTATATAACTATTCCTTCACTATCTTAATAACATTCAATATCTCATTCCCCGATTTGAGGTATCCCGTATAAATGCCAGATGAAGCAGACATTTTTGCTTGATTAGTACCTTCTTTTAAAGGAATTACTTGTATTATTTTTCCTTGAATGTCGGCTATCCATAGTTCCATTTTTCTGGTATGCTGCCCGTTGAGGGTGAGGGTTAGCTCCTCCTTGACGGGATTGGGATAAACAGAAAGATTAGCATTGGTGCCAGCGTTTAGGATTCCTACGGTGTTTAGATTTGGCGCGCCCTTGATAGCGAAACGGTCAAAAGCTCCTTCTACAATATGCCCGGGCGAAGCGTCTTCTACACTTAGAATAAGGCGCATATTTGCGGAAGGTGTCATATAGTTTGAGACTAAAATACTGTCATAGTTCCATTCATTATTCATTCCAGCATAATCTTTGACTTCTATGGTCTGTATTCCATTAGTAAGCGAAAGGGTATAGTTGTCGTTAATTGTTCCTTGATTGGCAAGGTCTTCATTAAAAAACCACCATGAATAAGTGATTACCGGGTTAGAGTAGGACGAAATATCAAATATGGGAGAGGTAAGGTCAGTATTTCCACTATCTACGTCATCGTCTCCTATATTCCCTCCTTCATTACCCGTTACAAAGGCATTTAGTCCAATATCGTTGGTAGCATCGTCTTCTGGATTGGCAAAGCCCCCATTTTGCGCAGGAGTCCCTTGGGGTTCTCCTCTCTCCCAATTTCCCCTTGGAGCATCTCCACTTTCCGTCCAACCAAAATCAAAGAACGCGTCATCGTAATAGCCTTGGTCAAGGTAGATGGTATCATTTAATCCGGATTGTGCATTAGTTGTTAGTTTTTGGGTGATAAAGCCCCATTTTCCCGCTACCAAGTCATAATTTCCTGCAACGATAGAGCCGGTTACGCTTCCTCCTGAACCAGCAGTATAGTTATACTCCATTCCGTTATTATCTGTTAAATACACTACTGCGGCGGGAATCGGATTGTAGGGATACCAAGATTCTAACACAACCAAAGAGGCACTAACGATTCCGGCGGGTACAAGCTGAACGTCTTGAGTAACCACACTCCCGTTCGTAAGAGAGAGAGAGAAAGTTTGGGAGAGGTATCCGGCTTTAGAATAGGTTACTTGATAAGTACCTGCGGTTGCAGTTCCTGTAGCATAAGTACCATTCACTAATGAATTGTCCGAAGCCTGAGTAGCAATGCTAATGTCTGCTCCGGATACCGGTAAGCCTGTATTGGCATCGGTAATCACTCCGTCGAGATAACAACCCCTAACATAGTTAGGTCTTAATACAAATAATCCCTCTTCCATGTCGGATACGATAATGTTCCCTGAAGGAAAATAGTTAAAGACTCCCCAAGCTCCATTAAACCCACCCCCGCTCATAGGGCTAGTGTCATAATATCCTACTTCTAGCATATTATTGGGGTGTGCCACATCAAAAATTACTACTCCGTCTCTATAATAACTTGTTACGCCAAAGTCGTTAGTTACGTGGATATTATGGGGGACAGAAAGCCCTCCACTTAGGCTGGACCTGATTTTATCTAATTCCTGAATATTAAGAGGGTCTGTAATATCCCAAGCATACACATACGCCGCATTTTTCTCATCAGTAGTGAAGCAGACAGAACTTGCATCGTTAAGCCACGCATTGTGGGTAAAAGAATTGATATAGGAATGCGTATTGACATCAAATGCCGCCGCCTTATCGGTTACGTCAATGATAGCTAATAACCCATCATTAATCTGACCAGCATACATAGTATTACCCCTCACGTAGCAATCATGTACATATCTATTGGTATATTCTCCGATATACTCCGGTCGCCAAGGGTCATTATGCAAGTCTAATACCTGAAATCCTCCGTTACCTACATTGGTACCATTTAAGTAAAGATACCCATCTGTTTCCGAAACAGTATGGATGGTTTCCACTCCATGAATAACCGTATCTTTGTAAGGAGCATTACCCGGTAGCCCACTTAAATCTACAATCCTCAACCCGTCTCCGCCTTCGTTTCCGATATAAGCATAATCCTGATAAACCTTAACCTCTCTCCATATAGTCTGAATACCGGGCAAAAACTGTACCTCCACAGGATTAGAAGGAGCAGCAAGGCTAACAATGGAAACGCCCATTTCTGTGCCTACAATTGCATATTCTGTTCCATTAGGAGCTACATACCCCCAAAGGTTAGAAAGCTGATTACCGGGATAAGGTAATTGCCCCAACAATGTAATGTTAAGCGGGGAATTGGTCTGCCCCTGAACAAAGGATACAGACAGTAATAGAGTTAGAAATAATATCTTTTTTATCATTTTTTTCCAATCAATAATTTTATCTTAAAAAGCGTGCAAAGATAGCCATTATTCTTTATGATTTTCCGGTTTTAACAAATTTTAAGAAATGAGACTTCTTCCAAGCTACAGTTTGAATAAAATTGGCTTAACTAACTTCTATAGGCTTATGTCTCTATGCCCATTAAACCATTAGTTTGCGAGAAAAACAATTTACAAAAATCTTATTATCACCACAATACCTTTAAGCTCTAACGCTTATTTGAAAACGAATAGACTATCTTTAAATCCAATTAGGAGTACAAAAACTCATAACAAGTTATTTAATCTTATTTTACACCACCCGATATTTTGTCTGCCTCTGCCCGTCATATTGAGCGAATGCAAAATATAACACTATTTTTTCTTAAAAAATAACTACTTCAAGCCAATACTCCTAATTAGTATTTACTCACCATAGCTGAAGCAATTCTTCAAGACGAAATCCATCAGTTAGTTTTATACCATAAAATACACTTTTTTCCCTTTTAAAAAATATTGGGGCGAGTAATCTTACCTATAAGGTATTTTTAATCAAGTTGTAAAGAAAGATTTGCGTCAGTATAAAAAACACATAAAATATTTGTTTATTTAAAAATGAATATTTAGCTTTGTGTTTGATTTTATCTATATTATTACATTTTAATCTCAAATTACCTATGTACAGTCTATTGTATTCATTATCAAAAAAACCTATGTTATGTTTTGTCTTGTTATTCATGGCAGGGTTTTATGCAAATGCGCAGCAGGTTTCTACTGCCGCCACACCGAAACGTCCGGTTTCTGTCATTTACGCCTCGCAGTTAAGTAAAAGTTCTCCAATGATAAAGGAGTACATCAAAGCGCATCCGGAAGAATTTAGTATTCAAGCTGACCCACAGCCGGCCCCTCCTGCCCCTTTCCATAAACCTCTTGTTAATACTAAAAGCGTATCTTGTGTACCCGGAGCCGGAATAGAGAATAACAATAAGCCAAATACTTCTCCTCCGTCCTCAAAAATCAAAATTTCAAAAGCGACCTTCGAAAGTATGCCTACAGAAAAACAAGTAGAGATTATGAAACATTCTGAATATTATGAATTTACAGAATAAACAACCCTTATTTGACTTAATAAATTGACATTTTCTTTTCTACTAGCGGGTTTTAATCACCCTCCTTTCTACAAACTTTTTTTAACTACTAACAAAAAAGAATTTTTATGAAAAAAATCATATTTTTACTACTCACAGGAGTAGCAACTTCATCTGGAAGTCTTCTTGGACAATATAACGCGGGTGCTGGTTCAGGTGCTACAGGTCTTCTTTACACAAATGTAGGGGTCAATACCAATAATGGAGGAAATACAGGGACAGGAAATAGTGCTTTTGGACAAAATGCTCTACGCGGAAGCATAGGTACTGCAAGCTATAACGTAGGTATTGGTTACAATAGCCTTGATAATACAATGAACACGGGTGCTAATAACAATACTGCCGTTGGTGCTTATACAGGATGGTTTATTGATGTAGGGGCATATAATACTGCTATAGGTAATCAGGCATTGTTCTATATGAGAGATGTATCCCATAATATCGGAATTGGGACTGCCGCTGGGTGTTATATTGGTTCAGGAACGGGGTCAGGAGCTACGTTTAATGTAGCAATAGGAGACTCCGCTTTTTATGGTATTTTTGGCAATGGTGTAGGTGCTTCTTACAACACATACGTCGGAGCAAAAGCCGCCTACAGTAATACTACAGGATACAGTAATACTTTCATAGGCTACGAATCTGGACGTAAAAATACGACAGGAAACAGTAATGTTTTTGTTGGATATCAAGCAGCATTTGAAAATGTTAGTGGGGCTTCCAATACTTATGTGGGAAATAATGCCGGAATGTCAAATACCATTAGTCATGGAATAACGGGGGTAGGGTTTGAGGCTTTGAAGGTCAATACCGGATATTGGAGTACAGCACTTGGGGCTTTCGCACTCTGGTCTAATACATCGGGTTACCCCAATATGGGAGTAGGTAATAGTGCCTTGATAAACGTAACCACAGGGTCGAACAATATTGGATTAGGGGGTGGTGCAGGGAGTGGTATCGTAACTGGTAATCGGAATATTGCGATTGGTGATTACGCGCTCTCCATCAATACCGCCTCCGAAAACAACATTGCAATTGGATACTACGCTCAATATAATAGTACTGCAAACAATAATATCTCTATGGGGGTAGGAACATTGGCAGCCAATACTACTGGGAATAAAATGGTAGTAATAGGCGATTCATCGGGACTCTCTAATACCACAGGCAATCAAAACACTTTTATAGGTTCTCAATCCGGACAAAACAATACTACCGGTTTTCAGAATACATTTGTTGGAGAAAAAACAGGTCACAACAATATTGATGGAATTGACAACACATTCATTGGACGGAGTGCGGGTTATTCCAACACATTTGGGGGATTTAATGTATTTGTAGGAACGAATGCGGGTTATTTTTCCGACGCTATTTACAACACAATGGTAGGCGATGAGGCAGGCTTCTCTACCACCTCTGGAGGAGAAAATAGCTTCTTTGGGGGCTGGGCAGGAAGAGAGAACACCTCTGGTTCAAACAATACTTATATCGGAAGTCTTTCCGGCATTAACGGAACTACAGGTAGCGCAAATGCTTATTTGGGTACTTATT
The DNA here is from genome assembly GCA_963169475.1 of Bacteroidota bacterium. Classification (GTDB taxonomy): domain Bacteria; phylum Bacteroidota; class Bacteroidia; order J057; family J057; genus JAAFHL01. Next base: position 9,509 of record CAUJFT010000268.1, read on the forward strand.
CCGGAGCAACGAATACTACGGGTTATGGTAATACTTATTTGGGTGCGTATACAGGATTGGGTAGTGGTAGTAGTGGTAATGGAAATACTGCTATTGGGGATAGTGCCTTTTTATCTGTTACAACTGGAAGCAATAATATAGCTGTGGGAAGGATGTCTATGTATAGTAATACAACCGGAAATCAAAATATCGCTATAGGAGACTCCGCGATGTACGCGCTGACTACGCCCTCTAACGCAATTGCAATTGGTCCTGCTGCCCTCCGAAATAATACCACAGGAAACCTAAATATGGCTATTGGGACTTCGGCTTTATATAAAAATACTACGGGAGCAAGCAATGCCGCAATAGGATATGAAGCCCTCCGCTCAAACTTAACCGGAAATAGTAATTTAGCAATTGGCTATCAATCACTTGCCGCTAACCAAGTAGGAAACCTAAACATGGCGATAGGCTACATGGCTCTTAATGCCAATACTACCTCCAATAATATGGCAATGGGATACCA
>CAUJFT010000269.1 GCA_963169475.1 Bacteroidota bacterium
AATACTCACTTTTATTATGCTGCTTGATTTTTTTAAAAAAAGAGAAAAAATGTACCTTTATAGTAAAAACCAACGCATATAATTGGATTTTGAAGGACTGCTTCAACTATAATGCGTAAATGAAGATAGGAGATATTGGTACCTGAAGTGGTCATTGATATTTGCTTTTGCTCAACATGACGGGCAAAGACAGGGAAAATATCGGGCTAAGTGTGAGAAAAACAAAAAAGGATGCTCTTGGGCATCCTTTCAAGCGGCGGAAGAAGCGGGATTCGAACCCGCGATAGGGTTTCCCCTATGACAGTTTAGCAAACTGTTGGTTTCAGCCTCTCACCCATCCTTCCAAAATAGAAAAGGCAAGCAAACAAAATTACCCGTTTTCCTCTAAAACGCAGCGCAAAGTAACGGATAATTTCCGAATCCACCAAATGTTTTTAATAATTTTTTAGGAAATAATTTTTAAGAAGATTTTTTTATAGAAACTAGAAATGGATTTGTAAAAAATTAATGTATAAAACCCCTGATAATCTGGATAATCAATCTCATTAGTTTTATAAATTCATTTGCCGATTTATGCCCGAAAAAACCCATAAAATTTTGAGCCATATTTCGGGTTTGTATTTAGGAATTCTGTAATTTCGCACTGATTTTCTAAAAAGCCTGTATTTCGCTGAATAATCCGCATGATTCATCTGCTAATCCTGAAAATCACCTTAATTTTAGCATACAATAGATTTAAATTAGTTCAAAATATGCAAAGCTATCATGAATTTTTAATGCAAAGCGTAGATTTTCCGCCCCAAGGCTTTCAGGTAACAGATGATGAACTTCATTTTCATGGGCTAAACCTCATGGAATTAATCGAAACCTATGGTACTCCCCTTAGATTTACCTATCTTCCGCTTATCGGAAAGAAAATCAAAGAAGCCCAACTATATTTTCAGAAAGCAATGCTCAAAAATGACTATCGTGGAAAATACACCTACTGCTATTGTACAAAAAGTTCGCATTTTAAGCATATCTTAGTAGAAACATTAGATGCTGGTGCGCAAATAGAGACATCTTCCGCACTAGATATTCCAATTATTGCCTCTCTAGAAAAACACGGACACCTTACGAAAGACATTCTTGTAATCTGTAACGGATTTAAAAATTATCAATATAAACAAAATATAGTGGACCTTATTCATGACGGATTTACCAACGTCATTCCCATTTTAGATAATAAAGAAGAATTTAATTTTTATTATAATGAATTGAACGAAGATGTACCTTGTAATCTTGGGCTTAGGGTAGCTACTGAAGAAATGCCCGGATTTGAATTTTACACAAGCCGATTAGGAATCAAAGAAGATGAAATTGTAGATTTCTATCAGCACAAACTCAAAGAAGCAGAAGAAGATGGCTTTAAAGTGGTCTTACTTCATTTTTTTGTTCATTCAGGGATTCAAGACACTCCTTATTTTTGGAACGAATTTGAAAAAGTAGTAAACCTTTATTGTAAACTTAAAAAGGTAAACCCCAACCTCCAGATGCTAGACATAGGCGGAGGCTTACCCTTTCGTAATTCCCTTGAATTTGAGTATGACTACGAATACATTATTAACGAAATGGTTAGGCTCATTAAACAGATTTGTGAGGAAAATAACGTACAAGAGCCAAACATTCTTAGTGAATTTGGTAGCTTTACCGTATCCGAAAGTAGCGGTACTATTTTTAAAGTACTAGGAAGAAAGCAGCAAAATGACCGCGAAAAATGGCTCATGATTAATGGTAGTATTATCACTATGCTTCCCGATATTTGGGCTATCAATAAAAGATTTATCTTGCTTCCAATCAACAATTGGGATGCCGATTATGAGAAGGTCAATATAGGAGGAATGACCTGCGATAGCGATGATTACTATAATCAAGAAGCACACGTAGACTCCATATTCATGCCCAAAACCAGAAAACAACAATTCTTGGGGTTTTTCCATACCGGTGCATATCAAGAAGTACTAAGCGGAGTGGGAGGCATTCATCACTGCCTAATGCCTGACCCCAAGCATGTGGTTATCGGACTGAATCCTGACGGCACTCGGAATTATAGGGTTTTGCACGAAGAACAAAATAGTCAGCAGGTATTAAAGATTCTGGGTTATAAAGATTAACCCTTATCTAATATAGAAAGATTACACGGAAATTCTTCTAAATCAAAACGATTAGTTCCATGTACCCTGAAAATCTTTACAAATTGTAATAGATTACTAAACGTTTCGACTATTATTTCGTATATTTACTCCTAAATAAACTTAATGAATTATGGCATTTGAAAAAAATACAAGTGGGGTTATAGATGATTTTTATTCTAACTCTGTCAGTTATAATGATGACATCGAAAGGATTCGTGATATTGATTCAGAATCTGTCAAAACAGATTCTGGGCGGTTAGGGCTTGCAGGTGCCATGGCAGCTACTGCGGCTTTGGCGTTGGTTCTAATTGGGGCGATTCCTGGCAATCTCATGGACGCACTCCATTTACCCCTTATATTCATTGGATTTGGAGCTTCTATTTATGGAGTGGTAAAGCTACTTAGAAAACTGGCTGCCAGCACGTTAAGCATTCCGTCCATTAATGTACTCAGGAAAACGATGGCAGAACAGCAACAAACCTCCCGTCCCTATAAACAACAAACGACCGCTAATCAAACTACTCAAAAATCTCAAGAGCATTACCCATATAGTGTTCAACGCAAGGAGTTACGCCGCTCACGCTCGAACCGTGTGGTAGCCGGTATTGCGGGTGGACTTGGAGAATTTTTCGGCGTTTCTCCTGCCCTCATTCGATTTGCATTTATCATCGCAACCTTTGCTACATCAGGTATGTTTTTCTTTATGTATCTCTTGATGGCCCTAATTATTCCTAAAAACTACGATGATTGGAAAAATAAGAATCGCGGCTAAACCCTATCGGATTCGCTTATTTTTTTAACCCCAACCATAAGGCTTCCGCAAGCAGAAGCCTTATGGTTATTATAATGTTTCTTTGTAAATAACCTATACCCCTACGCTATCCAATGCTAACCCACCAAAACTTCCGGAGGTCATCATCAGAAATACGTCATTTCCTGTATTAAGATGTTTAAGCAATAAAGCCAGCTCTTTTTTATCTCTTACATAAAAAAGATTTTTATCCCCAAAAGCCGTCTGAATTTCCGCCTTTGAAAAGGGATTAGCTTTCTTAGCGGCTTCCGTTTCCGGGTTCATAAATACTATTTTTTTATCCGCGCCTTTGAGTGTACCCGCATACAATTTAATAAACTCTTTATTGAGGCTACTAAATGTATGAAGCTCAAAACAAACAATCAGATGCTGCTTGGGATATAATTCCCTGACGGCTTCTACAGTAGCTTTTACCTTGGCCGGAGCATGTGCAAAGTCTTTATAAATTTTTCGCTTTGGATTAGAAAATATCATCTCTAACCGCGACTTGGCTCCTCTAAAAGAGGACATGTGTTTAAGAAAATCCTTTAACTCAATGCCGAGCCGCTCACACACCTTCCATGCTCCCGCAATATTTAGCATATTGTGCTTCCCGATGATTTCCATCGTTTCCTTTTCTCCCCCAATAGAAGTAAGTCCCGCCAAAGAGGTATTTCCTAAGGTAAGTGAATATTTGCCTTCTTTCGTTATTTTGTAGTTAGGCATTGAGTAAGGAGAAATATAGAGGCTTTCGTTATCCTTTATTGGGTGTACCATTTCCCTAACCGTTTTATCTGTATCATTATAGATTAAATAACCTGCTTTGGGTAGAGAGTCAATTAGTTTTCCAAATTGAAGATTATAGCTGACCTCCGTAGGGAATACGTTAATATGGTCCCATGAAATTCCCGACAAGAGGATAATATGGGGATGATATAGCAAAAATTTGGGGCGGGGGTCTAACCGAGAGGCGAGGTACTCATCTCCCTCCATGACAATAACCGGAGCATCTTCACTTAAACGCACGGGGTTATCAAACCCCGGAACCTGCGAGCCAACCATAAAATCAAAACGCTTACCTGCCTTTTGTAGAACGTGCATAATCATCGCTGTGATAGTGGTTTTGCCATAACTTCCAGCCACTACGATTCTCTGTTTGTCTTGAGAATGCTCATAAATAAATTCCGGAAAAGAATAAATCTTTATTCCAAGTTCTTGGGCTTTCTTTAATTCGGGGTTATCTTCCGAAGCGTGCATACCCAAAATCACTCCGTCTAAACCACTATGGACAAGGTTTGCGTTCCATCCTTCCTTTTCCGGGCACAAACCCAGTGCATCAAGCCTCTCTCTTGCAGGATTATGAATGTGGTCATCTGAACCAGTTACAAGATAACCCGCATGATGAAGAGCAATCGCTAAACTATGCATGATGCTCCCTCCAATGGCAATAAAGTGAATTCGTTTCATAACTCTCGTTAATAATAAATAATACTGCAAAAATACACGATTTATCCATATAAAGTGCTTCGATACTACAAAAATCATTCATAAAATCTTTTGGGTATATTCGGCAGTTTATTCACAAAATTATGATTTTTTCGTTTTGAGAGGATAAGTGTGAAATACAATAACTCCAAAAAAAACATTGATACAGCCCTATAAAGTTTTGCTTTTGCGAGTTTAACCCATCTTACGAAGATAGCATAGGAAGATTTTTCAAAAAAATCATGTAATTAAAAAAGAAAAAATACGTCCTCTTTCATGGAAATATACTAATATTGCAATCTCTTATGAAGCAAAACAGCTACCCAATTATGTAGAAAGAATAAAAAACATGGTTCTACATTCTACTAATTTAGGTATAATTAAATCATAAGTTTTACTTTTGTAACCGCTAAATTTTAAGAAAATGTTAAATTTTAAGAAAAAATTTTGCGGATTTGATAGTTCTCTATAATTTAGCACAAAATTTAAAAAAAACAGTTCACTCATTTTTTTAACCATTAACCAAACTTAAACAAATTAAATCAAAATTATGGCAGATGTAAAAGGTAGAAGTATGTCTTCTTCAGGAGGGGCTAACTTATTCAGAACGTTGTTTCCTGTATTCGTTATTGTATTGTGTTACCTGCTTGCTGGCTATGTGTTTTACAATGTATTTGGTGCTGCAAGCAACTTCGAAGGAGATGACCCCGTAAAAGGACACCCCAAAAATATTTATGGAACTATCTTTAAAGGGGGATTTGTAATTCCAATCGGTCTTACCCTATTACTTACGATGTTAGTTTTTTGTATTGAAAGAGCCTTTACCCTTGGTAGAGCTTGGGGTATCAAAACCCCGATTGTATTTCTGTTAATTGTGATGATTACAGTGGGTCTTATTTCTCTTTTTGCAATAAAAAATTATTTCCTTCTGCTTGTAATTGTTGCGGCAGTATGCGCAGTAATCTACTTTATATTAAAGGGAGATAGTCTTGATGCCTTTGTTTCTAAGCAAAGAAGCCTTCTGGGAGCAGGAGATATAGAAGGCGCAATGAGAGAGTGTGATGCTAAACAAAACTCCGTAGGAAATGTAGTAAAAGCAGGACTTGTAAAGTTCAAAGAAATGACCGAAAATACTCATCTTGATAAAGAAGAGAAAAAAGAACTTATCAAAGCCGAAATTGAAAAAGCTACCATGCTTGAACTACCCGGACTTGACAGGAATCTTTCTATTCTTGCTACAGTTGCTTCACTTGGAACACTCGTCGGACTTATCGGAACAGTACTCGGTATGATTCGTTCGTTCTCTGCATTAGGTGCAGGTGGCGCGCCCAATGCAGCCGAACTCTCTGTGGGTATCTCTGAAGCACTTGTAAATACTGCTATCGGGATTACAACCTCTGCGCTTGCTATCCTTGTATATAACCTTTTTACCACAAAAATAGACTCTATTACCTACAAAATGGAAGAAGTAGGTTACAGTATTGTTCAAGCATTTGACAAACGCAAATAATATCGAGCTACACCTATCCAGGATATGAGCAAAAAATTCGCTTTTCCTCCTATTCCTGATACGCTTAACTTTTATTGAATTAATTAAAAATATGTCAATTAAAAAACCGAAAAGAGGTAGTCCTGCCTTGGATATGACAGCGATGGTAGATGTGGCATTTCTACTGCTCACATTCTTCATCTTGACTACTACCAAGTTTAGAGAAGATACTTCTTTGCAAGTGGACTCCCCTACCTCCATTTCTGACACCAAAGCTCCGGAAAAATCTCTCACTACTATCTTAATTTCAGATAGTGGTGCGGTATTTATTGGTTTCTCCGATATAGGAACGCGCGAAAAAGTGCTTCAATTTGCCCAAAATCCGTATGACAGCGACCCCAACAATATCATTCCGGCCAGAGTCGCCAAAGTGAGTAATGAAGCCGCACACGAGTTTGCCGCAGTTTCTAACTTTGGATTGTCTTTTGCCCAATTAGGAAGTTGGCTCGCTTTGTCTGAAGAAGATAAAAAGAAGTACAAGCAAAAAGGAGTTCCTGCAAGAGAAACCGATACTGTAGCACATACCGGTAATGAACTTAGAGATTGGTTGTATTATGCAAGGTGGGCTGACCCCGAAATGAAGTTTACCGTAAAAGGCGACAGAAATGCCCCATATTCTTCTTTCTCTGATGTAATCAATACGCTCCAAGAAATGAAAATAAACCATTTTGGGTTAATTACGGGTTTAGAAGAAGGTCCAAAGGGAGAGGCCGCCAACAAAAATAAAGAAGCGGAGAAAAAATAATCAGTAAGTATCAGTTTATTCACTCACTTTAATTAAAAAGAAAAACAGATATGGCAGAAATGGTCGGTGGCGGCGGCGGCAAGAAAGGCGGACCCAAAGCCAAAAAAAAATCCACCCGAATAGATATGACCGCAATGGTTGACGTTGCGTTTCTTCTCCTTACGTTCTTCGTACTTACCGCAACGATGTCTAATTCTCAAATGATGGACCTCACAATGCCGGCTAAGTCCGAAAATCCCGAAGATGCAAAAGTGGACGTAGTAGAAGATAAAGTAATGACAATTATTTTATGTGCTGGTGATACGGTTAAGTATTTCATAGGAATCACAAACCCTGAAATTAAAATCACAAACTATGCAGACGAAGGGCTTCGCAAAGAGATTCAGACACACCTCAATAAGTTCTCCCCAATATGTGGCGAACCAAGAGTGCCAAACTGCTGGGACCCGATTTTTGTCGTAAAACCGCGTCATAATTCCCGCTATCAAAATGTAGTAGATGTTTTAGACGAGTTTGCGATTACAGGTGCAAAGAAATACGCACTTGCAAAATTTGAAAAGCAAGATAGTATGACCTTAGTTAAATTTGAAAAACCGGCAAAATAATTGGCAAACGCATGAAAGATTTTTTTTGTTTTTTTTATGGAAAATCTATAGCTTTTTTCTCTCCATTAAAAATAATAAGCAATTCTTTCTGCTAACTTTTATTATCACAATTTATCATCAGTACGTTTATGGCGATACAAACAGTTAAAGATTTAGACGAAATAATATTTGAAGATAGGGAAAAACGTTACGGTGCGTATATTCTTCGTAAAAATTACTGGAACTATGTACTCTATGGGTTTCTCATTGTTGTCTTCTTATTCGTAATGGGTACCGCAGGTACTCTA
>CAUJFT010000270.1 GCA_963169475.1 Bacteroidota bacterium
GCAAAGCTGTGTCGGAGCGTATGGACAGTTGCTGTGGGTGTGATGTCTGACTTGATTTTGGCATCAGTAAAAATACGTTGAACGCTTCGTTCAGCGTATTGCCCTCCGTATATTCCTTCAAAAAGAAAGTCTGTAGGGTGATATATTTTGAGGTATTCTTGCAATATCTCCCATGCTTTCTCCGACAAAATACTCACTCTGTCTTTTTTGCCCTTACCCCCCTTTATAAATATCTCCATTCTATCCGATAAAATATGAGAAACAAGCATATTACAAACTTCCCCCAGCCGCAAACCTGCCGAGTATATCAGCATCATCATACACTTATGTTTCAGATTATCAATAGATTGCAAAAATACAACTATCTCCTCTTGACTTAAGACATTGGGTAATTTTTCTGGGCGAATCGGGCGCGGCAAATAATAGGTTTTACGCTCTTGTTTCAGAACTTGTTCATAATAAAACTTAATTGCGTTTATAATTTGGTTTTGATAAGATTCAGAGATCCCTTCACTTTGTTTTTCTAAGAGATATGCCCGAATTTGTTGTTCTGTTATCTCTTTCGGTTCTATATCATTATAGTATTTTACAAAGGTACGAAAACAATTTTTATAGGTTTTTACCGTCTTGTAACTCATTCGTTTTAGCCGCATCTGCTCTTCCAATGCTAGTACACTATCTTCATACTTAGCTGGTTCATCTGTTTTTTTTTGTTTGTTCGGGTAAGGAAAAGCCAATGTTTCCGGCAATTCTTTTTTGATGTCGAAATCAAAACAAACTATCTCCTTGATATTATCCAAAAACCGGATAGTAAGTTGCGTATAAGGTACTTCCCAAAACCGCGTTTCAGGGTTAAACTTGCGCCCATGAATGTTTTTTATCTTTTCCACAAACTGCTGATAAGGAGGAGGAAGTTTCAAGTTGAGAAGTGTAGGATTTGTGGAGTGTTCTGATACTTGAATGTTATTTTTTACTTGATTTTCAGTATTTTCTAAATCTTTCTCCCTTACTACCTCATACTTAAATCCTTCAAAAACTTGCAAAAAATTTGCCCACGCTTCCTTGTTATAAGGTATATGCCAACATTTTGCACCGGCACTCCACTTTGCACCAATTACTTTTCTTATTTTTGCAATTAACCCCTCTTGATAAGGAATTTCAATCCCGATTCTTTTTTCGGTTTGATCAGTAAAATGATGAATACGAATCATAAATTAAAGATATTTTATGCAATAATAAGTATAAGACACTAATATAAAAACATGGTTAATAGCAGTTTATAAAAATAGTCGTAAATTACGGTAAAATACGTAAATTTACGTTTTTAATATATTTTCAATTCAATTATCGCTAAATGAATAAAACATGCAGTTATTGCCACAAGAAGTTTATCGGAAGAGTAGATAAAAAATTTTGTTCTCCCGATTGTAAAGCGCGCGCTCATATCAAAAGAAAGAAAGCCGAGCAAGTAGAAGTAGTAGTATTGGTGAATAAGATATTACTCAAAAATCGTAGTATTCTTTCCGAATTAATGGATACCAATAAACAAAAGACGGTTTCTCGTATTGACCTTATCAAAGAAGGATTTAATTTCCAGCATTTCACGGGAAATTATCTTAACAAGCAAGGAAAATATTATTATTATGTCTATGACTTCGCTTGGATGGAATTTTCTGGTCAGGAGGTGATGATTGTTAGGAAATGAATGATATTGCCGTTTACCAAAGCAGAAAGTCCCTATTAAAATTGAGGCTTATGGGATATAGTGTCGATAATTTTTTAATAGGTTCGTCTGCAAGTTTATTTGTTCGTGTTTAGGGGCAAAAAATATTTTTGCTTTTTTGCAGCGTTTTTAGAAAAAACACGTCTTAGTGAAATCGTAATAAAGGCGTAGTCTATGGGATTTATTTATTGGAAAAAAACGTTTTTTTTTATCTGTTTCATCTTGGGGCTTACGGTTTCTTTTGCCCAGAATAATGCTTTTGTATCGGGGTGGGTTTATGATGCCGGAGAGAACGCCAAAGTAATGGAGAATGTAGAGGTTCTCGTAGGTCAGAATGCAGGAGGTTATACAGACGAAAGTGGCAGATACTCTGTGGAGGTTGCGCCGGGTGAGTATATGATTTCTTATAGCTATCTGGGATACGAAACCCATAAAACAAAGGTTATTTTAGAGGCGGGCAAAACTACCAATATCAATGTAAAATTAAAAAGTAGCAACCTATCCTTAGAAACGACAGTAATTACGGGAAGTGCATACGAAAAAAAGGTATCGGAGGAGGTTGTTTCCATAGAGGTTATTTCTAAGAACTTGTTGCGTAATTCCGGGATTAGGGAGTTAGGGGAGGCACTTGAACGCGTTCCGGGTGTGCAGATTCAAGATGGTCAGATTTCTATTCGGGGTGGCAATTCTTATGCTTATGGAGTAGGTAGCCGTGTTTTAGTTTTATCAGACGGAATATCTATAATGACCAATGATTTGGGCGAAGCCAATTACAAGCTTCTGCCTATAGAAATCGTGGAGCAAGTAGAGGTCATCAAGGGTGCTTCGGCGGTTCAGTACGGGTCTTCTGCTTTAAATGGGGTAGTAAATTTTCGTACTCGCTGGCCTTCCGAAGAGAAACCCAAAACCCAAATATCCTTTATCGCCGGGATTTATAACCCCCCTAATATGAAAGAAAAACAGTGGTGGAATTTAGATTCGACCGGAGTATTAGGCATTAACATCATTGCTAATACATTCAATAGCCCTTTTAATCATAGCAGCACGCAGCTGCCGGGTACGCTTACTTCCATGTTTTCCCATGAATTTAAGAAAGATAATAATCAATGGGTTTTTGGCTTATATACCGATAGGGTACAAAGTTATATGGAAAAGGCAGATGAGCGAAGAAGTCGTTTTGATATTAAATATAGAAAACTTGATACAAAAATCAATGGGCTTCAATATGGGGTGATTTCGCATTTTATGAAGGAAGAAAATCAGCGTTTCTTTTTTTCCAAGGACTTAGACACAAATGCCTACCGCTTTAGTCAGGGTTCAGATGACAGCTATGTAAATGCCGTAATTTCTCCTTTTATAGAATACATAGATGAGGACTATAGTGCTTATCGCTTAGATGTTCGGTATGTTACTCGTTTCAGAGAGGGGGGAGGGACTGACAGAGATGCTTGGGATAATTCTGTTCAGATTCGCCCGCAAATCACCAAGATGCACCGTAATTTTATTTTCACTTTTGGTGTTCCTGCGACCTTGGGGGCTTCTGTTAGTAATCTTTATTCTGAATGGAGAAAAAATTTTATGGTTGCGGGATTTGGGCAAGCGGAGTACAAAACAAGGCGGCTCTCATTGATTTTGGGAGCAAGGGCAGAAGCATTAGGGGTGGATTCTATTTTGGATTTTACGCGTCCAATTGTAAGGACAGGATTTAACTATCAACTTACTCGCTCTACCTTTATCAAAGGGAATGTCGGGCAAGCATACCGAATGCCTACGATTGCGGAGAGGTTCTTGGTGGCTGACTTTGCTGGGGGTGTAGGGATTATTCCTACTCCTTCTCTTCGTCCTGAAACGGGTTATACCTCTGAGGTTGCCATTTTGCAAGGCTTAAATAAAGGAAAATTCAAGGGAGGCTTTGAAGGTACGTTTTTCTGGAATGAGTTTAAAAACTATGTTGAATATCAATTTGGGCTTTATGATAACAAAGGAGAAAACGGGGAAGTTTTGTTCCCCGGCAAGCCCGAAAAAATATTTGGATTGAAGCCTATTAATCTTTCCAATGTGCGTATTGCAGGGGTTGAGACGCGCATATTTGGTTCTGGAGAGGTTAGTAAAAACCTTCAAATCAACGGAAATATCGGTTATACTTATACCTATCCTGGAAATCTGGCAAGTGATAGTCTTAGAAATACGAATGCAGATTCTTTGAGAAATGTGCTAACCTATATGGGCTACTTCTTTTCTGACTGGAATAAACAACTTGCCACAGACCCTCATAGAGGCTTTACCCGAGTTTCGCCTTTCCGCTCAAGACACTTACTTAGGGGGGACATAGAAGCCGTCTTCAAGGGGATTAACTTGGGATTAAATGCTAATTATACGAGTTATCCCGAATCTATCCCCGATTTATTTGTACTTGCAATTGTTTTTCTCACAAGTGATTTAGATGGCTTTGAGGAGTACTCCGCTAAACACATCATGGGTGATTGGGTTTTTAACGGAAGAGTGGGATATGAATGGAAAAATAAATACCGTCTTGGTTTTGTTATAAATAATCTCTCTAATCTGGAATACTCTACCCGTCCGGGCAGAATGGAACCAACAAGGTATTATCAACTACAATTCAGATATACTTTGTAGGCTTACGTCCGTCATGTTTCGCTTCGCCTCAACATTCTGACTAACGCACCCTTCTCCATTAACCCAAAAATAACCCTTGTGTAGTAGGGACATTCGGGGGTATGTTCCGCTAATTACAAATCGCCCCTCCCAAAGAGGTGAAGCAAAATCACAGGCTCAACCTACCCTTCTCCATTAATCCCAAAAATAACCCTCGTGTAGTAGGAACATTCGGAGACATGTCTCTACCTACTCAAAAATATCGGGTAGAGAAAATAAAAAAAACAAAAATTATCTCTCATATGAACCATATTTGTTACATTTGTCGTAAATTCCATATTATTATTATTTTGTTTATTCATTTAATATATTTAACGCTAACAAATTAAACAAATTCAGGTATGTTCAGAAACAGTATTTTTATTATCCTAATGATTCTTGGGGTTACATTTTATGCCACTGCGCAAACGCCTCCAAATGGGAGACTTTTTGTATTAAACGAGGGTGCATTCGGAGGAGAGGGGACGGTCGGATATATTGATTACCCGGCAGCAACCTACACAGAAATAGATAAAATAGCCGCCTTTGGGAATCAGGTTAAAATGATAAACAATCACTTGTATGTGGTGGACGGAGCGGGAAATGTGATTGTTTATGATTCTCTTTATAATAGAGTAGATTCTCTAACGGGGCGTGGGGTGAGAGGAATATACCAGTATAACAATCAATACATTTTGATTACTTGTTTTACCCCTCCTTATGCCTCTATACGAGAGATAAATCAGATAGATAGTGTGATTCATAATTATGATACAACTCAAATCAGGAGTAGCAGAGAAGAGGCGGTGGTCTATGGAAACAAAGCGTTTCTTTCGGGATATTATGGCGACAGTATGGTAATCTCTATAGATTTTTCAAATTTTTCCAACGTAAAGGTAATCGGTACAGGAGTAAATCCTTATCAGATTACGGAAATGAATGATGTGGTATATGCCGGCTGCTATGAATATGATGCCAACTTTAATACCCATACGACCTTATACATGATTGACCCTATGACAGATTTGGTTATAGACTCAAAAGACTTTCCTTATACTGATGGGCTAACCGCAGGAGACGGAATCGTTTATTTGAAGATGGGTAATGGTAAATTATTAAAGTATAATCCTATAAATCACGCTATAGACTCTAGCACCTATCTCTTGGGGGCATACACTGTAGAATATGATGTTACGCAAAATTTACTCTTTTATTCGCGTACTGATTATACTACTTTTGGGTCGGTAGGATTTATTAGGAACGACACCGTCAGCACTTTGATTTCAACGGATATTTCTCCAAGGGGTTTTTATTTTCTTGCTAATCCTCAAAACCCTCTATCGGTTTATGAAGGAGAAAATA
>CAUJFT010000271.1 GCA_963169475.1 Bacteroidota bacterium
AAAAGGAAGCGTTCGCGCTGCCTTTACGAATCAAGGGCAGATATGCCTATGTGGCTCCAGAATTTTGGTAGAAAAATCTATCTATGCGCGTTTTGTAGAAGATTTTGTAAAAGAAACCCGAACTTACACGGTCGGAGACCCTATGAAAGATACCTCACGCGTTGGGGCAATTGTCTCCCAAATGCAATTAGAAAAAAATCTGGCGTATATCGAAATTGCAAAGCAAGAAGGAGGAACTATCGTATTTGGAGGCAAAAGACCGGAAAACCTTCCATCATCATTAGAAAAAGGGTACTTCCTTGAACCCACAATAATCACCGGATTACCCTACAATTGCCGTGTGAATCAAGAAGAGATTTTTGGTCCTATCGTTACCATTATGCCTTTTGATACAGAAGAAGAAGCCCTTAGATTTGCTAATAGTACCTCATACGGATTATCCGCCACGATTTGGACTACTCATTTGAAAAAAGCACATTCCTTTGCCGAAAAACTCCACTCCGGAATCGTATGGGTAAATGATTGGTTAGTAAGGGATTTACGCACTCCGTTTGGCGGAATGAAGCACTCCGGCGTAGGGAGAGAAGGAGGAGAAGACGCACTCCGTTTCTTCACAGAAGAAAAAAATATTTTTATAAGACTTTAATATATTTTCTACTTTGCTAACGAAGGCCCCCCCCCGTGTACTACGAATCATGCTATCCCCAAAATATCAGTTACGTAGCGTTACCGCATTTTTTTTCATCATACATCAATTATCTTCATCATTTTCTTTCGCGGTATTGATCATATCACTAAGGAGGTCTTTGAATATCATTTTTATCCCGAATAATACAAACTCCATTAATAAATATTGCTTGTCATTTTGTGCTTTGGGAAAATATTTGAGGACAAAGTCTTTCAAGAAAGGAATACTATTCAAAACCTTATAGTATTGAAGATTATTGTCGTCTAATAGTAAATATGAGTGAGTAAAAAACTAAGAAAATACTTATCGGTTAAGATATTGACTATTCTTGAGATTTGTAAGGTTAGCAAAAAGGATTAGGATAATTATGAAAGATTTTGTAAATCATTTTTTCGCAAATCAAGTCAACTTAGGGATACACTGAATCGTTAAGGATAGTATATTTGCGGACGTTTAATGGAAAAATAGGATGACGAGAATAATTATTGGGAGTATCGTTTTATGGATTTGTTTTTTTGTGGGGGGCTGTAATCTTCTGAATAAGGACGCGCCTCTCCCCTTTTATATTCAATTACCGCAACCTAATGTCGCCATAAATCCGGGTGCCGGTTACGTCTCAAATTTAGGGGCAAAAGTTGTATGGGTAGAAGCTGCCGCAGACTCTTTCGGATATTTCAAAGTACCCTCTATTGTTCCTATTTTACCCGGAGTCGGTAAAAAATATAGCTTTTATGGAGGAATTAATGAATTAGGGCAGGGTTTTGTGGGAATATATCCTTTCTGGAAGCCTATTCATCATACGATTGATATTTCTGCGGCTGATACCTTTAAGATTGATAATCTTTTATTTGAATATTACTCAGATACTGTGCTTGCCTATCCGTTTGTAGAGCAGTTTGAAAATGCTTCGATGTTATTCAAGAAAAAAAGCACCTCTACGGTTTCCTTAGATTTTTATAGTGGAGATAAGCACGAGCGAGCGCATTCCGGAGTGGCGGAGTTTGATAAAGACCGTACAATATGGGACGTTTATACAGATGGAGACCCGTTATATTTACCGTTTGACGAGCCGGTATATCTTGAAATTACCTACAAAAGCGACCTAGGCTTTAATACAGGAATGATTTTTGAATCTATAGGAGAAACCGGAGACATTCCCTACTCTGCTTACATTGACGCTAGCCCCGGCAAATGGAATACGGTTTATATCCGTTTGAATAATATCATGGCAAAGTTAAATGATATTTATCGCACAAATGCACTTTATCGGATTTTCTTTAGGGCGCAAACAGATGGAAGTATCAGCGGGAAAATATTATTAGATAACATAAGAGTCGTATATAGAAGATAATAGCTTGTTAACAAAAAGATTAAATCAGATTTCATATCCGGTTACCGATTTCATTTGCTCCTTTGGAGTATGGTTACTGCTTGTGATTTATCGGCGAGAGGTGGTAGAGCATAGAGAGATTGAGTTAGAACCTCAACAATTTATCAATGCTACGGTGATTTGCTTGTATTGGCTTATCCTATACGCTATAGCCGGGCTGTATGGAGACCCCTATCGGAAATCCAGAATCCGTGAAATAAGCCAAATACTAAAATTTAGCCTTATTGGGGTCTTAATTATTTTTTTTGCTATATTTCTTAATGACGGAGACACTATTCCTAATTATCAAGTCAAAAATTACTTGAAAAATTTAGGGATTTATTTTTCAATACAGTTTCTGGTTATTGCCACCGCCCACCTAATCTTAAATTCCATTACGATAATCCGTATTAGAAGCCGAAAAATCGGGTTTCCGACCTTGCTAATCGGAGGAAATCGCCATGCTTATGATATATATTCTGATTTAGAGAATCGAAAGCGTTCCCTTGGGTATATTTTTAAGGGTTATATTAGCACTTCGCCTAATCCCTCCTCTTTTCTACACGGAAAACTTAAAAGATTAGGGACAGTCAAAAATCTTGAACAAGTGATTCGTACAAGAAGGGTAGAAGAAGCCATTATCGCACTAGACGAAGAAGAAAAAGAGCAAATAGGGCGAATTATAGAAATTTGTGAAAGAACGGATATCCGGATTCAAGTCGTACCGGGTACTTACGATTACCTTGTTGGGAGTGTGCGATCTTCTAATATCATGGGAACTCCCCTCATTGAGGTCAGCCCTCAAATTTTATCGCCTTGGGAGGCATTCTTTAAGCGAAGTTTTGACATCGTTTTTTCGCTTACAGCAATGTTATTTCTCCTCCCTATATATATTACCATCGCTATTTTAGTTAAACTCAACTCCGAAGGACCGGTATTTTACCGCCAAGAAAGAATCGGGAAAGGAGGGATTCCCTTTTTTATTTATAAATTCCGGTCTATGTATATCAATGCCGAAAAGGCAGGTCCTTCTCTCTCAAGCCAACATGACCCTAGAATTACAAAAGTAGGAAAGGTGTTAAGAAAATTGAGATTAGATGAGTTGCCTCAATTTTGGAATGTACTTATCGGAGATATGAGTATCGTAGGACCGCGCCCGGAGCGTGAATTTTATATCCAAAAAATTGTACAGAAAGCTCCTCATTATAGACACCTCCATAAAGTAAGACCCGGCGTAACTTCCTGGGGGCAAGTAAAATACGGGTATGCCGAGAATGTAGACGAAATGGTAGAACGACTCAAATATGATATTCTATATATAGAAAACATTTCTCTTTTACTTGATATTAAAATTATCCTTTACACCATCATCGTAATGATAGAAGGAAGAGGGAAGTAATCTAAATATGCCTTGGTTTGCTTGTTTTTTAAGCGAACTTACAAAGCGTTAAAAAATTATGAAAAGCCCCTTTCTCTCAATTATGTAATTATATCTCTCCCTTATTAATTTAGACAAACAATAAAAGACAAAAAAATGAAAACAACCGTTACAGTATTACTATTAACCATTATGGTTTTAAAAACCAACGCTCAAATAAAATCTGAATCGAGCAAGCCCTTGACAATAGGTACAATTGAACAATTGTATTCCTCCGTATTAGGGGAAAACCGAATATTGAATATATATCTTCCAGACGACTATAATGAAAAGGATACAGCGAGATACCCGGTTATTTATGTTTTAGATGGTTCGATAGATGAAGATTTTCTGCATATAGTAGGAATAGTACAATACAATAATTTTCCATGGATAAACCGTGTACCTAAATCCATTGTAGTAGGCATAGCAAATGTAGATAGAAAAAGAGATTTTACTAGCCCAACAAGTTTTGAAATTGATAAAAAACACGCGCCAAGCAGTGGAGGCTCTGCAAAATTTATGGATTTTATCGAAGAAGAATTACAGCCTTTTATCAATAAAAAGTTTAAAACCACAGAAAATAAAACAATCATTGGTCAGTCTTTGGCTGGACTTTTGGCTACAGAGGTTCTTTTTTCCAAACCCTATTTATTTGATAAATATATTATCGTAAGTCCTAGCCTTTGGTGGAATGATGGCTCATTGCTTAGGCTCACCCCAGAAATTTTAACCGAAAAATACAACCATAAAACAGATATTTACATAGGCGTAGGAAAAGAAGGATTAACGCCTGGTCTTGATAGCCATGTGATGGAAGTAGACGCAAACTTGCTTTTTGATAAAATAAAACAAAGAAAAAATAAAAATATAAGCGTATATTTTGACTATTTGCCCAATGAAAACCACGCAACCGTAACACACCCAGCGGTATTTAATGCTTTTAGGATATTATATCCCCTCAATGGCAATTAGAGCTTACTACTATAAATAGAGCTACCAAACCGAAAACCCAAAATAAACAAAAAATAAAAATGGCTTACCGATATTTATCATTTAGTATTACAATCGTATTTATTTCCTTTATCATTGGAATGGCTACTAATGCGATATTAAAAAAAACAGGAATTTTTAATGGCAGACTATCCAATTTAAATTTTATACAAAGCGAAAAGTGGAACAAGTATATTGGCGTTGATATTGTCAAATGGATTATAAAAAATACTCCTTTTCAATACTTTAATCAAAAACTTAAACTGAAAAATAAAATTAGGAAAGAGGAATTGTATAAATTACGTCAAGAAATGACAAAGGCGGAAATTGAGCATTTAATAGGATTTGCTTTTGTAACATTTTTTGCTTTCGCTAAATTTTATAAAAATGAATTACTATTTGGCTTAACCATTATGGTAGTAAACACACTCATGAATCTATATCCCACTTTATTACAACAACAGAATAAAAGAAGAATAGACAAACTAATAAACAAATCCTAAGTTTTACTCAAGAATTGCATATAAAAACATGATTAACAACCAATTAATACTAACTACGGTTACTTAGACAGTAATTGTTTTAGTAAGGGATTTTCCCAAAATATGGAAAGACTTAGATTTCTATTTGGCCCTTACCCTAATCTTAGCTCCCCTTCCCAAAATCTTTCAGGTATAGGTGTTTTAAAACTATTAAGAAAGAGTTTGCTCTTTTCTTTCTTTTTTTTCAATTTTGCAGCGGTTTTCACGACAAGGAGACCCCCTAAATTAGTCTAATATGATTACTGCAATTTCGCCCTTAGATGGCAGATATTCTCAAAAAGTCGCTCCTTTGCAGGCTTATTTTTCCGAATTTGCACTGATTAAGTACAGAATATGGGTAGAGGTAGAGTATCTTATTGCCTTAAATACACAGATACACCTCTACAATTTCCCTCCACTTACAGACACGGAACTATGTTTTCTTAAGGATTTGTATCTAAACTTTTCGGAAGAAGATGCCCAAAGCGTAAAGGAAATTGAAAAAATAACGAACCATGATGTAAAGGCGGTGGAGTATTTTATGAAGGAAAAAATAGAAGCCTCCGGATTAAAGAGTTTGATAAGTGCTAAAGAAATGATTCATTTTGGGCTAACCTCCCAAGACGTAAACAATACCGCAACCCCCGCAATGTTGAGAGACGCATTGGGAAACTGCTACCTGCCCGAATTACAGAAAGTGATTGATATTCTAAACGAATATTCAGAAATATGGAAAAATATCCCTATGCTTGCTTATACTCATGGTCAGCCCGCTTCTCCTACTACTCTCGGCAAGGAGATTAGAGTATTTGCTGTTCGGTTAGAAAAACAAGCAAACGAATTATCAAAGACCCCCTTCCCTGCTAAATTTGGAGGAGCTACGGGGAATATGAATGCGCACTATGCTGCTTATCCCGATAAGGATTGGAATCAATTTGCCTACAAATTTGTTGAAAACACATTGGGGCTTAACCGCTCTTATCCTACTACTCAAATAGAACATTATGACGGGCTTGCAAGCGTATTTCATTGTGTTCAACGAATCAATTCCATACTTACAGATTTGGCACAAGATATGTGGCTTTATATCAGCAAAGAATACTTTCGCCAAAAAACAAAAGCAGGGGAAATCGGGTCTTCGGCTATGCCTCATAAAGTAAACCCTATTGATTTTGAGAATGCCGAAGGAAATTGTGGAATGTCCACCGCAATCCTTGAATTTCTAAGCCGGAAGCTACCTGTTTCCCGTTTGCAACGCGACCTTACGGACTCTACCGTTTCTCGAAATATAGGCTCCGGAATCAGCTATGCCTACTTGGCTATTTTATCTATACAAAATGGCTTACACAAGCTACTTTTGAATCCTAGTAAATTAGCAGAAGACCTCAACGCCAATTGGTCTGTACTTGCAGAACCGATACAGACTATCCTCCGGCGGGAGAACTACCCTAATCCCTA
>CAUJFT010000272.1 GCA_963169475.1 Bacteroidota bacterium
CCGTAAATCCGTAATTCTTATCAAGTCGAAGCACCTTTACAGTGGGGAAAGAAACTTCTACAAAATGTACACTTTCATCAGTAGAGGCATTATCCACTACCCATATTTCCAGATTAGGATAAGTGCTTTGGATTACGGAAGGCAAAAAGCGAGTTAGCCAATGTTTTCCGTTCCAATTGAGAATAACTACAGAAACCTTGGGGAGTGTTTGTGCTGTCATAAGATTATTTGAGTCCGAACTTACCGAAGTCAAGTCCGGGTATATCGGGTAAGATTCCTTTTGAGGCTTTTTGCATCTCTTCCCGTCCTAATTCCTCCGCCTTTTCAAGGGCTTTGTTCACCGCAGCCGTAATCAAGTCTTGAAGTATTTCAGGGTCATTTTTATCCATTACTTCCGGGTCAATTTTAATTTTCAGAACCTTATGATTTGCATTAGCCTTTACGCTTACCATTCCACCTCCAGACTCTGCTTCTGCAATAACCGTATCCAATTTTATTTTGGCATCTTGCAATTTCTGTTGCATTTCCTGCATTTTGCCCATTATATCGTTAAAATTAAACATATTTATAGCGGATAAATTTTGTAAATATTAAAATATCTATTTAGTACGATAGGAATAGAAAAACGTTTGCAACGCTATAACTAAACTTAGGGGTAAAGGGTTTTCCGTAGCGTATGGTGTTCAAAGATTCCCTGAAAAAATTATAGTTTCATTTTCTTAAAGATAGACTCTGGAATATTTTTTACAATCAACATAATGAACCTCCATATCCACAAAGTATAAAGTACGTTTTTGCGCTTATGGGCTGCAGCAAAAATATCCTTAGCCACACTTTCCGGACTTGCAGTAAGTGGGGCGGGGAGTGGTAATCCTTCTGTCATAGCAGTACGTACAAATCCAGGTTTTACCGTCATTACATGTACACCCTTAGCAGCAAGCCTATTTCTAAGCCCAGAAAGATAAGCAGAAAATCCCGCCTTCGCGCTTCCGTATATATAGTTGCTCGCTCGCCCTCTATCTCCAGCAACCGAACTAATACCAATAATAGTCCCCTTTCCGGATTTTTCCATCGCATTTGCAACCGTTTCCAAAATGGAAACTGCTCCCATATAGTTCACCTCAATAGTTTGTTTCGTTAATGCCCAATCTTGCTGTACTTTTTCTTGAGGAAACATTACCCCAAAAACGCAAATCACTACTTCCGGAGCGGGATTAAATTGCTGATAAAAGCCGGAATGACTATCGAAGTCGGTTGCATCAAAAGTGTAGGCTTCTACCTTGATTCCGTATCTGATTTTCAAGTCATTCACATCTGCCAAGAGAGACAGGCTATCTCTTGCGGCAAGACATATATTGAACCCATTTTGGGCATATCGGTGGGCAAGGGCTTTGGCTATATCGGACTTTGCCCCTAAGATTAATACTGTTTGTTTCATTAGTCAGAGATTAAGTGATAAGCGCATCGTCCTCTTTGAGAACTTGGATATCAGCAGGGGTAAACGCGATTTCTTGAATCACCTTTTCTTTTCTTGGAATGAAATATACTAAGAACCCAAGAAAACCAATCCCGATAACTAACATCATTTTTTTACCAGTAAGTAGCACGCCCACACCGCTAAATAAAACCACCGCTTCAAGTAAAGCCGCCCTTATAATAACCCAGGTGCGGTAAGCAGTAAGTTTTTCTAAAAGCGTCTTTTTTTGTTCTATCCGAAAACGGGTGCGCGGAAATAAAAAGGAAAGCATGCCTCCACATACAAGCATCATTCCCAGAAGTCCAACCTGAAACAATTTTATAAGCTGCGGAATTTCCGTTTCTGGAGGAATGGGACCCAAAAAAAATCCTACTACTAAAAAAATGCAAGCACCCAAAGTAAAAGCTATATGAAGAATGAATAACTGTGTAAAATATTGCTTTACAGACATATACTATGAGGATTTAAATTAAAAACTACCTTAAATGTAAAACCCATTGAGGTGATAAATATTTCTAAACAATTCTTTTGCAGTTTCCCAGTTTACATTTTGGATTAGATGATTCGGGGTAAATGCTCTTAGGGCTTCGGCTTCTCCTTTTTCTTGTACGTCCGGAATTGAATACACAATTTGCGAAAGTACTTCTTTATTGATGATACCCCTTTTTCGGGCTTCAGCGTAAGGTAATAAAGTAAACGAAACCAGTTCGTATTGGGATTTATAATCGGGGAATCGCTTTTCCATTTCTAACTCTATTCCTCTTCTAAGAAGTGCTTGGGGAAACCCTGATTTGGACATATCCTCGAAATTTTCTTGTGCCATAAAAGAAATAGCATCTGCGTTGGCTTTTCTATTTTGCTGATACATTTCAAAGACCTTTCCCCAATCCGGATAATATTGGGCAATACATCGGTCTAATTCTAAGCAGTCTTCAAATGAGGCATTGACTCCCTGCCCGTAGAAAGGCACTACAGCATGACAAGCATCTCCAACCAAAGCCAATTTGTCCTCTACAACCCATGGATAGCAGAGAA
>CAUJFT010000273.1 GCA_963169475.1 Bacteroidota bacterium
GGATTTAATGGAGTCTAAGTCTGGCGGACAATTAGTCCGGTTTCAGTTTCCCGAAAGAAAAGCCTGCCCGAAAGGTAAAAATTATGGTGTTGCCAACATCTCCATTGAAGGAGTTTCAGTTTCCCGAAAGAAAAGCCTGCCCGAAAGCCGTTTTTCACACGGTACTTGTACTCAAGAGGAATACGCTGTTTCAGTTTCCCGAAAGAAAAGCCTGCCCGAAAGATATTTAACTACCATTCCTTACTCCTTACCTATACGTTTCAGTTTCCCGAAAGAAAAGCCTGCCCGAAAGATTAAAAATTGGTGTTCCTGTTCTTGCAATCGTAGTTTCAGTTTCCCGAAAGAAAAGCCTGCCCGAAAGGGCGGAGCTACGCTGTGTTTTACCTGCAATATTCTTTCGGGCAGGACTTAAAGGCAAAGAAAATACTTATTTTTTAATTCTCCAAATTTTCAAAGAAAAAAAGTCATTTTCCCTTGAAAATATTTTTAGCCCTGCGTTTTAAGATTTTCTTCGTACACCAAGGGAATTGAAAAAAAATATTTTGCCGTTCTGCACAATGTTGAATTACAAGAACTTGATTATCAGCATTGATTTTTAAAAAAATCTTCGTACACGCTCCTGCAACATTGTAAAAAACGCCGTGTACGAAATCTGGGCAATAATGAGCCAAAATTGATGTTGATAATCAATAAGTTACAAAGTCATTAAAAAAAATCTTCGTACACGAAGCATTATGCGGTGTTAATGTGCCTATGTACGAAAAATGTATTTCGATTATCGAAATAATCAAAAAATTAAATGCTTGATTATCAAGGTGTATTCAAAAAAATACACTAAAAAAATCTTCGTACACGATTTTTTGATTTGAGGTTGATTTTGAATTAGTTATATTCACGGTGTTTTTGGTTGTTATTCGGTAATAACGGGCAAAAAACCTGCAAATTTGTGGTTCTTTTTGGATTGTATTTGTGCTAAAAATGGGCTATTATTAATAATACGGAGTGGCGCGCGCGCTTTCGTTCAGCATGGTACTATGCTCTGCCACCTGCTTAATAGGAAAAATGTTAGTCGTGGTATTTTTTTTAGCTTTCCCCTAAACGCTTGGGCTAAAAATCAGAAAAAAATCTTCGTACACGATTTTCTGATTAGCGTTCGGTTTTTGTTTTTTTGAGGTATGGGTTTCTTCGGCTTGTAATTGGTAACTATTTTAGATTTTATTTGTATATTTGCAAAAAAAACACAGATAAATATGTATTTTGCTGAAATTATTTTGCCTTTGGCGGTTCAATCTAATTTTACTTACAAACTTACAGAGGTACAACACAAGCACGCGCTTCCGGGTATGCGGGTGTATGTGCAGTTTGGGAGGAGTAAGATTTATACGGGGGTGATTAAAAAGATTTGGACAGAAGAAAGGCAGGAGACAGAGGCGATAAAATTCGTTCAGGAGCTGATAGATGAGCATTCTATTATTTTTGAGGCGCAGTTCAAAATGATGGAATGGATAGCTTTTTATTACATGTGTACAGAGGGGGAGGTGCTTAAAGCGGCATTGCCTATAGGCTTGAAACCTAAGAGTGATTTGTATATATGCCTCCGAGAGGGGGATATTGATATAGATACCCTCATTACAGATGATAAGGAGTATGTATTAATGGAGGCTTTACGGTCTTCTCCGGAGATTAATCTGACGGAGGTGAGTGAAATATGGGGCATACAAAATCCGGTTACTAAGCTAAAAAAGATAGAGGAGAAAGGCTGGATAAAAATGATTCATCGGGTAGAAGAAACCTATAAACCTAAAACGAAAACTTATTTATCTTTGCCGGAAGTTCTTCAAAAAAATGAGTATTTGTTGCAAGAACAATTAGATACGCTGTCGCGCGCGCCTCAACAAGAAAACTTGATGCTTTATGTAATCTCTGCTCACTTGCAGGGGCTGCCTTGCCCGAAGGCAGAGACACTCAAACAGTTGAATATTTCTTCGGCAGTAGTTTCAAGTCTTGTAGAAAAGGGTATGCTGCGTGAGGTGTATTTGAAAATGGATAGGCTTCCGGATATTCCTTCTACTTCATCGAATAAAGGTTTGGTGATGACGGTTTCGCAACTCGAAGTTTTTAGGCAAATTAAAGAGTCTTTTTATACTCGTCCGGAGCTTCCGGTGCTGCTAAACGGGATTACGGGTAGCGGAAAAACGTTAATATATATCCACCTGATTCGGGAAGTAATCCAATCGGGAAAACAAGTATTATATCTTTTGCCCGAAATTTCAATTACTCAACAAATCATTGACAGGGTAAAGCGGGAAATAGGCGCGCGCGTAGGGGTGTATCATTCGCGGTTCAGCAATAATGAGCGGGTCGAAATCTGGCAAAAAATATGTGCAAAGCAATATGATTTAGTGATTGGGGTGAGGTCTGCTATTTTTCTCCCCTTTGAGTCCCTTGGGCTAATCATCGTAGATGAAGAGCATGATCGCTCCTTTAAGCAAGAGGAGCCTGCTCCCCGATACCATGCCAGAGATGTAGCAATATGGATAGGCAGCCAATTCAAATGCCCTGTATTGCTGGGTTCGGCTACTCCTTCTTTTGAGTCGTTTACTAATGCCCAAAATGGGAAATATTTTTATACAGAACTATTAGAGCGGGCGGTAGCAAGCGCAAAGCTACCTTTGATAGAAATGGTGGATATGAGAGAGGAGGTAAAGCAAAAAAGGGTAAAAGGCGTTTTTTCGGAAATAATGATTCAAAACATAAAAAATACCCTGCTAAATGGAGAGCAAGTGATTTTGTTTCAGAACCGAAGGGGATATTCTCCGTATCTTCTTTGTACGGTTTGTGGACATGTGCCGGAGTGTGTGAATTGCGATATTTCGCTTACTTATCACAAACAAAAGGATTATGCTCGTTGTCATTATTGCGGACATACAGAGTATCTTAATGAAAAGTGTCCTTCTTGTGCAAATTTTTCTCTTAAAAAACAAGGCATAGGAACGGAGAAGATAGAGGAAGAAATAAAAAGTCTTTTTCCGTCCATGAATGTAGAAAGAATGGATTTGGATACCACGCGGGGAAAAACGAAGTTTCAGCGATTGATTTCGCGTTTGGAAGCGAGAGAAATAGATATTTTGGTGGGTACACAAATGGTCTCCAAGGGACTTGACTTTGAGAATGTAACGCTTGTGGGAGTGGTCAGTGCGGATAATTTGCTTACCTACCCGGATTTCAGGGTTCACGAATATGCTTATCAGATGCTTACGCAGGTCAGCGGAAGGGCGGGAAGAAGTACTAAGCAAGGAAAGGTAATTATCCAGTCTTTCCAGCCTAATAATCAGGTTTTGTCATCTCTCCATTCAGCGTATAGTAAATTTTATGAGGCTACGGCTTCCCAACGTAAAGATTTGTTGTATCCTCCATTTACAAGACTAATAGAGATAACGTTGCAGCACCCACTTCGGGGGTTTATAGAAACGGAAGCCCTACGACTGAACACTTTCCTGAAGCCGATTTTTGGGGATATGCTTCTGGGTCCAGATTATGCAACAGTTCCAAGGGTAAGAAACATGTATCGTATGCAGTTTCTCTTGAAATTACAAAAGAACTTTTCGCTTTCTAAGGTTCGGCAGTTTGTTTTAAGTAGTATAGAGGCTTACTACAAAGCTGCTCCTAATAAAACATTGAGGATACTCCTAAATGTGGACCCTGCTTAAGTTTTATTGCAGGAATTTATGTCCCATTTTTAGCTCTTTAGTTAGTAAATACCGCTCATTATGAGGATTGGGAGAAATGACAATAGGAATATTTTCTACGATTTCAAGCCCGTATCCAATAAGTCCGGCGCGCTTTTGGGGATTATTGGTGATTAATTTCATTTTTCTGACCCCTAAGTCTCTAAGGATTTGCGCCCCCACTCCATAATCTCTTGCGTCTATTTTGAACCCAAGCTCAAGATTGGCTTCCACGGTGTCTCTACCGTTCTCTTGAAGTTTGTAGGCTTTGAGTTTATTGATAAGCCCAATACCTCTACCCTCTTGGTTCATGTAAAGAATAACCCCCTTGCCGGCTTTTTCTACCATTTCCATAGCCGACATAAGTTGAGGTCCACAATCGCAGCGGCAGGAGCCAAAGATGTCGCCGGTTACGCAAGAGGAATGAACCCTAACCATTATCGGTTCGTCTTCTTCCCACGTGCCTTTTACTAAGGCAAGATGAATTTCATCAGAATCAATCTGGCGGAAAGCATATAGCTCAAATGCTCCGTGTTCAGTAGGCATCTGAACGGAAATTTCACGAATAATCAGGCTTTCGTGTTTGAGACGATAAGCGATGAGGTCTTTGATAGTTACGATTTTCATCTGAAACCGCGCCGCAATCTCACATAATTCCGGTAGTCTTGCCATTGTTCCATCATCGTTCATGATTTCTACAATCACTCCGGCAGGCTCTGCGCCTATTATTTTGGCAAAATCAATTGCTGCTTCTGTATGTCCTGGTCTTCTTAGTACGCCTCCTTCTTTGGCTTGCAAGGGAAAAATATGCCCGGGTCTTGCGAAGTCTTCTGGTTTTGCAAGTGGGTTTATTAGCTGTTGAATTGTACGAGAGCGGTCTGCCGCCGAAATGCCCGTAGTGTTTCCGCCTCCTAAGTAATCAACCGAAACGGTAAATGCTGTTTTTAGGGTGTCTGTATTTCGGGCAACCATAAGCTCAAGCCCCAGCCGCTTACAATCCTCCTCTTCCATTGGCATACAGATTAGCCCTCTACCGTGTTTAGCCATGAAGTTAATCACTTCCGGCGTAACGAACCGCGCCGGAATGAGAAAATCCCCTTCGTTTTCCCTATCCTCATCATCTACGACAATAATCATTTTCCCTTGTTTGAGGTCTTCAATCGCGGATTCTATGGTATCAATAGGGTACTTCTCAAGCATGTTTTATTGGAATTAACTGTTTTTAAGATGAATTTATTGGTAAACCCTTAAAATAAGATTTTAGTTTGTAAGGACGATATTTCTTATTTAGGAAAATAGGGTTAGTTTTCAAAAATCTCTGCAAAAACTTGTAAGGTTTTAGGCTGACGAAACCCGTGTATATGATAATGGTAGTACTGAAAGATAAGGGAGATAAATTGTTTTTTTTCTTCGTTAGAAAAAACGATTTCGGTACAGTTCTCTATATTTGCATTAAGAAATGCCACATATAAATAGCATAGTCGGGAGTTTCCTCCCTGTTGAGTAAGGATTATCCCGTTTGGGAGGTCAAAAAATGCCGGCTCTTCCCAATTTTTTATGCGAACATCTGGAGAGAACCCCGAAACCTTTACAAAATGTACCAAAAAATATAAAAAGTAATGGATATACTTTCCTGTGGCAGTATCCATTGTAAGAATAATGCTGCGGAGGAGGTGATATAAGTCTTGGTCTGCTTCTTGTTCTTTTACGCTATTATAATAGATTTCGGTAATGCTAAGGGCTAATACTAACTTTATTAAATCAGTTTGAATACTTTTGAGAAAAATGACAGACCGACTTTCTTGAATTTTATGAATGTCTTGACCGGGTTTTTCCCAATAAACAATTTCAATAATAGAAAGCGGTTGAAAATAGCTAAATTTTCGTCTGGAAGTGGCGGACGCATAGCCTTTGATTATAAAATCTTGAATCCCATACTGTTCGGTATACATTTTTACTATCAGGTGAGTATCCTGATGTTTGAGTGTCCTAAGTACAATGCCTTCCGTTTTTTTTACCATGTCTCTCTCTAAAAATAAAGCGATAGGAATGTAAAAAAACAACCCCTGCTTTAAAAGGGCAGGGGTTTGAAATCTTTATGATTTTTTAATTATTCTCTTTGTTGTAGTAACGTTGGCGGGAAACCGCTTTTTTCATTACCTCTTTTTTCTCTACGGAAGGTTTGGAGAAGTTCATTCTTCTTCTTGTTTCTTTCAGAATCCCTACTTTTTCAAACTTTCTTTTGTATCTTCTGAGGGCTTTATCTAATTGCTCCCCGTCTTTAATTTCGATAATTAACAAGCTCTTTTACCTCCTTTCGATTGTTTATTTTATGACCATTACCAATGGTTTTTAATTCAGCGCACAAAGGTACACCTATTTTTTGAATTGACAAAAAATATTTTGATTTTTTTAGGGTAAACATACGAAAAATTATGAGGATAGGATAAGTTTGTCTGCTTTTTTTATTGTGCATTTAGTAATAAGGTGTAATTTTGTGGCATAAATTCAAAAAACATGAAATACATTTTCAGCTTGTGCTTAATCTTATCTTCCTTACATGCTTGTAAAGAAACGATAAAGTCCAATAAAAAAGCTTCATCGGACCCCTCTGTACCCCCAAAAACTACTCAATCGCAGGGAGAAATAGGGATTGCATTCTATAATATTGAAAATTTGTTTGATGCAGAAGATGATCCTAAAATTAGAGATGAGGAGTTTACCCCCTCCGGAAAACTGAATTGGACGGAGGATAAATATAAGATAAAGTTGGCAAATATGGCAAAAGTTATTTCTCAACTTGCGGAGGACGGACCCGAAATATTTGGGTTGGCAGAGGTAGAAAACGCAGGAGTAATCCGCGATTTATTGAATCAACCCGCTTTAAAGAGTAGAGGTTATCAGTTTGCGCATCAAGACTCGAAAGACGAGAGAGGAATAGATGTAGCTTTGTGTTATGACCCGGCAGTTTTTCAGATGGAAAAAATGAAAGCCTATACCCCTAAGTTTTCTGTGGATAAAAAAACAAGGGACTTCTTAGTGGTCGAAGGGAAAATAAACAAAGACCTTGTTTATTTTATTGTTAATCATTGGCCTTCCAGAAGAGAGGGGCAAGCCGAATCCGAAATTTATAGAGTAGCAGTAGCGCAACAAGTGAAAAATGTGTGTGATTCTATCTTGAAGAAGAAACCGGACGCACTGATTTGTATGATGGGTGATTTTAATGATGACCCTTCGGATAAAAGCATCAAGGATGTGCTGGGTGCTGATAAGAAAATCGCTGCATTACCCAAAAATGGATATTACAATCCCCTCTCTACCTTACACGACCCTGCCTCTTACGGCTCATTGGAGTATCAAGGAAAGTGGAATATGTTTGACCAAGTAATCATGAGCAAATCCTTAGTCGATGGCAGGCATAAGATACAATATGTGAATAATTCTGCCGCTGTTTTCGCTCCAGATTGGCTAAGAGTTGGGTACGGAAAATCTAAACTCTCGCCAAGACGCTCTGTATTTAGAGACGAATTTCGGGACGATGGATATAGCGATCATTTTCCGGTTTATGTAAAATGGAGCATTCGTTAAAAAGGTTTTTTGCCTTATGTTGTATTATTTTTGTGATTGGTGCAAAGGCGGGCTTGCTTTGGGCTTTGCCCTTTTGTAATGTTAATGGCGAAATTCGCAATTTTCCCGAAAATGAGTATCTCTTTCTTACGGATTTGTGGAAGGGAAATGTAATTGATACTGCGAAAGTGGAAGGAGGGCAGTTCCATTTTAAATTTCCGGTAAAAAATCCTATCTATGTTTCTATCACCTATCAAGGTAATAGCCTTTTTCAGTTTTTTGCAGAAAAGGGAAGTCTTTTTTTGCAGGCAGATATGAGAAATGTGAATGCTTTTACCCTAGTTGGTTCGGCTTCTCACCAAAAATGGAAGGACTTTAATCAAAATTGGCACTCTTTTTATACAAAGTATTTGGAACTCAATCAAATAAAGAATAATATTTTAAGGGAGGATTTATGGTATGATTTTCAGCCCAAGGCAGAAGATTTTCTTATCCGGTATTTCCAAAAAGAAAAAACAGGTTATGTTACGGGATTTGCTTTGATTCAGACAGGAAACTACCTTTCTCCCGAAACTAAAAAAAATATCCTCAAAGCACTTTCTCCTCAAAATAAAAAGGGGGAATATGTAAATACTTTTGCTAAAATTACAGCCAATGAAAATCGTTTTTTAGGTACAAAAGTCAGTACGTTTGAGTGGATAGACACGGAAGGTAAAAGCCATACTCCGGCACAATATGAAGGCACTTATTTGTTAATTGATTGTTGGGCGGCTTGGTGCAAGCCTTGTCGTCAATACAACCGAAGTTTTAAGGTGCTGAAAGATTCGGCTACGTTTCCCTTTGCTATACTCTCCTTGTCCATTGATACAGAAAAATATGCTTTTTTGAAAGCATTGGAAGAAGATGTAATGCCTTGGTCGCAGATTTTTATAGAGGAAGGGAGTGCAGATAAATGGATAAAATACTATGAAATTCACGCACTACCGGCAAATATTTTGGTAAATCCGGAGGGTATCATCATCGCTAAAAACCTGAAACCGGAGAAAATTATGCCCAAAATCAGGGCGGTCTTAAAATAACTTTTGGAGAAACTTGGTAATACGGGGCTTTTGTGTTAATTTTGCGGCTTGTTTAATAATAAATAGAAACGCAAGTGTCAGGAATCGTAGCAATCATCGGAAGACCCAACGTAGGGAAATCCACTCTTTTTAATCGTCTGATAGAGGAAAAAAAAGCCATAACGGATAATATTAGCGGTGTTACAAGAGACCGTAATTACGGTAAGGCAGAATGGAATGGAAGAGAGTTCCATGTGATTGATACTGGAGGATACGTGTCGGAATCAGACGATGTGTTTGAGGCAGCAATTAGGGAGCAAGTTCATATCGCGATGGAAGAGGCTGATGTGCTGTTGTTTGTAGTGGACGTAACGGAAGGTATTACGCTTTTAGATGAAAATTTTGCGGATATTGTCCGGCATTCTCCCAAAAAGGTAATCTTGATTTCTAATAAAACGGATTCTTTTGCTAAAATTGAAGATGGGTATGAATTTTACGCACTCGGGCTGGGTGAAGTGTTTTCTATATCTGCCATGACAGGCTCCGGCACGGGAGAGTTACTAGACCGTGTAGTAGAGATTCTGCCTCCCGAAGTAGAATCCGTTGCAATCTCCCAAGTTCCCAAAATTGCGGTAGTTGGCAGACCCAATGTCGGAAAGTCTTCTTTTGTCAATGCGTTATTAGGGAAAAACGTCAATATTGTTACGCCTATCGCCGGTACAACCCGCGACAGCGTTCATACTTTTTACAAGGAATTTGGGAAAGACCTTATCCTCGTAGATACTGCCGGACTTAGAAAGCAAAGCAAAGTAAAAGAAAACTTAGAGTTTTACTCTACGCTAAGGACGATAAAAGCCATTGAAGAATGTGATGTTGCAATCTTGATGATAGATGCTTCCGTGGGGCTTGAAGCCCAAGATTTAGCTATCTTTGGTTTGATTCAAAGAAATAAAAAAGGGGTCGTAATTGTTATTAACAAATGGGATTTAGTTGAAAAAGAGACAAATACAGCCCGCGATTTTGAGATGAAGATTAAGGAAAAATTAAAACCTTTTGATGATGTTCCGATTATTTTTACCTCAACTATTACTAAACAACGACTCTTAAAAGTGCTTGAAATTGCTGAAAATGTATATCATAATAAAGAGAAAAGAATCTCTACTAGCGAGTTAAATGAGGTAATGCTTGCCGCTATTGCAAGGCATCATCCTCCCGCAGAGAGAGGGCGAATTATCCGGATTAAATACGTTACGCAGATTCCTGCAAGTATTCCTACGTTTTTGTTCTTTTGTAATCACCCAAAGTATATCGTAGAGTCTTATAAAAGATATCTTGAAAATCAATTGAGAGACCATTTTGACTTTAAAGGAGTGCCATTGAATATTTTTTTCAGAGAAAAATAAGCAAAAATCAAATGAAAAAAGTAATAAATATCCTGCTTTCAAGTATTTACTACTTGTATTTTGGATTATTATTAATAGTATTTCACCCGATACAAGTATTTTGTTTCCATGTATTAGGAAGGCGAGCGCATCAAACTTCTGTAGCTATTCTAAATTTATTGATTGTTGCTGGGTGGTATCTGACCGGATCTTCTGTCTCTTTTGCTCCTTACAAGGGCTTATCCGCTCATCGCCCAATTATTTTCATTGCCAATCATTCAAGTATGTTTGACATACCCCCCATGATTTGGTTTTTGCGTAAATATGTACCAATTTTTGTTTCAAAAATAGAATTAGGCAAGGGAATCCCCTCTATTTCCTATAACCTTAGAAGGAGTGGAGCCGCACTCATTAACCGCAAAGACCCCAAACAAGCAATGACGGCAATTGATACAATGGGAGCTTTTATTACTACCCATACTTTTTCGGCGGTGATTTTTCCAGAGGGAACACGCTCTAAAACCGGAGAAATGAAGTCCTTCGCGGTCGGAGGAGTTTCTGCCTTATTGAGAAGTACTAAAAATGCCTTGGTAGTTCCTATTGCTATTGAAAACACCCGAAAATTTAATCCCAAAGGCGTTTTTCCACTAGTCGCTTTTACAAAAATGAAATGGACAATGCTGGACCCCATTGAACCCACAGACCTAAGCGCGGAGGAGATAGTACGCAAAGCAGAGATTGCCATTAGAAAGGTGGTAGAACCGAATTCCTTGTCCTGAAAAGCTACACGCGGCGGATAGCGATTTGTTTATGTTATAGGATTATCTATCTTTTACGCTACCCGACCATTTTTATGACAGGCAATAAATATAAAACGACATGATATTATTATTGGATTATTTATAAATTCGTATTGGTTTAATTTTTTATAAAACACTAAGAAAGGGCGATGCCCGAAAAATCGTAAGCCTTGCCTACGGTTTTGGAAAACCACTCACAACTATTTGCTAATATTTCTGGTATTGTATGATTTTAGATGTAGGCGAATTAAGCGTTTATGAATATCTCCTACTGTTACGGATCCGTCTTGATTCTCATCTAATCCGGAATTTTGTTTATAGGCTGCGGAAGGTTTTGCGTATAAAATAAAACAATCGTCTCTATTTATGGCTTTTGGAAATAGTATAGCAAGATATAAATCAGCTAATGAATTAAACTTTCCATATTTCGTTTTAACTTTATCCAAATATTGAAATACATAGTCTAATTGTCCTGTAGGCGTAAGTCTCTGTAAATTAGCCGTTGATGTACCCATTTCAGTTGCAGTAGCCGGCATAAACTGTATTAATCCTACTGCTCCACTTCCCTTTTTATTAAGGATAGCCGCATCAAACCCCGACTCACAATACATCACAGTCATTAGCCAATCAGGTGGTATTTCAAGTTTTCGGGATATATCTTTTACTTTCTCTTCAAAAATAGGTATATCCGAGACATAATAAGACGCTTCATCTAATAAATACAACTTTTTGATATTTTTATTATATAATTTTCCGAAAATATCAGGATTAAAAAAGCTGTTTGTCAGCAGATTAGAGACAATAATTAAGACAAATGCCGCACTAAAAGCCTTAATTTTATATACAGGGATTTTACCAAAATAAGGTATAACGGTAAATTTCACTACTTCATTGTTCGAATAGTTTTGTATGTGTTTCATCTTTAATATTAGTTTTAATAGATTTAAAAACAATAAGCTAATTATATTTGCAAATATACTATTATAAACCGCATAAGCACAAATATTTTTAGTTTTTTTTTACCAACTCTCCTATTAAATAATACAAAAATCAAACTAAACCGTTTTAGTTTCCTTGAACACCTGTCATGGATATATACAAGCAAAGGGGGACGATGGCTATTTTTCGTATAAACATAATAAAAAAAGAGGGGCTTCAGAAAGAGTTACAACAAAATACTAATTTCGTTTAGGCTAAATAGTTACAATTTTTTATCTTTGCGGCGGTATTTAATTTATGTCTAAATGTTATGAGAAATATACAACTCCTCTTTGTCTTTTC
>CAUJFT010000274.1 GCA_963169475.1 Bacteroidota bacterium
GATTAGCACGTAAAACTATTTGCTTTTCTAAATCTGAAATATTACATGATATTATTATTGGATTATACATCAATAAATATTATTTTAAAAATGTGAAATTCTTAAATACAGCTTAATCATTCTATTTATGACACCACCAAACTAAGAAGATAAAATTGGATAAAGTCGCTGACCATTAAATATTTGCCTGAAAAGTATTGTATTCGTTTTTTACCCACTCATATCTACTTACAAATAATCACCACAATATAAAATGCCCAATATGGAACAAATCAAACTCATACAAATCATACTTTATGTAAATGACCAAAACGCAAGTGCAAACTTTTACCAGAAAATATTTAGAAAAAAACCGGAACTCAATGTACCGGGAATGACTGAATTTAAGCTATCTGAAAATTGCAAATTAGGATTAATGCCTAATCAGGGGATAGCAAAAATCTTAGGGAACAAAATCCCCCACCCCGAGCAAGGCAACGGCATACCAAGATGCGAACTTTATCTCTACATTCAAAATATCCAAGACGAATTTAACAACGCCCTTAGTGCAGGAGCAAAAATCATTAGCCCAATTGCAGCAAGAGATTGGGGGGATACAGCGTGTTATTTTTCAGACCCGGACGGGCATATTCTTGCCTTTGCCGAAAAATTACAAAGCAACCCTCAATAAAACTCCTTTCATCTTGCTGCTAGAACTCCGATAATATTTATCTTTTACCCCTTTTCACTCATACAAAACAAAAACTGATACGGTGTTTTTTTTTATGATAATAAATAAAGCCACTTCCCCGTTACCTTGAGCAAAGCGAAACACCATACCCAACACAAATCCCCCTTGACAAAATATAGCTAGTACCTACCCTTACCAGTGAAAAACAAGCAGGGGAGAAGCGCACTACCATTGCTCAATGAAGCGTTAACCTGCACTTTATAATCGCCTAAAACTATATTTATTATTTGACTTGATGTAATCTATTATTAGTTTTTTTCGTTTTATTATAAAAGAACAATATGGAAAATGTATTATTTAATTAGAATATTTCTTCTTTTATAGCGTTTTTGGAATCTTTTTTGCATATTTCCTCTAAGAACGCATTTTTTAACGTGGTATTAAACAATTTATAAGTATGATATATCCTCAAGTAAATGACCAATTAGGCATTGTATTTTCGGGTGGAGGAGCAAGAGGTATCGGGCATGTAGGAGTATTAAAGGCACTTTCCGAATTTGGGGTTTCGCCTTACTATGTTTCCGGAGCAAGTATGGGTGCTGTAGTGGGAGCATTTTATGCCTCTGGTAAAACTCCGGAAGATATGATGGGCTTGTTTCAGCATGTCCGTATAATGAAGATATTCCACCTAAAAGCACCTATGCTTGGGCTTTCAGAGATGACTTTTCTAAGAAAAATACTATTAAAAACCTTAGGGAAAATAGAATTTGGAGACCTCGAAAAGCCGTTCTCGCTTGCTGTGGCTAATCTTCAATCCGGAGAATATGAGATTATTAGCTCTGGCGACTTAATTGAAGCCTTAGTAGCTTCCTCGGCTATACCCTTGATATTTAAACCCGTAATTATGAATGGAGTTCCTTATGTGGACGGTGGACTAATCAATAATCTCCCCATAGAACCCTTGGAAAAGAAAGCTAAAACTATCATTGGTGTAAATGTAGTTCCTCGCGGATATATGGACTTACCTTTTGATTCCTTTGGTGAAATTGCTTCAAGATGCTTTGCTTTGTATAACTTTCAGAATATAAAACCGCGTTTAGAAAGGTGTGATATTATCATAGAGCCTTCCAATTCCGGCAAACACCATATTTTTGATTTTAAGAATGCAGATAAAATTTTTCTGAATGGATATGATACTACCATAGAACAAATGCCCGAAATTTTAAGAATCTTGGGCAGTCAGCCCGAAAACTACCTAAACGTAACCCAAAACGGAATCCTTAATGATGGTAGATAAGAATGGTTGCTTTTATTAGAGATGCACACGAATCCCCCTATGTTGGCTAATCTTACTATAAAAGATAGAAATCGTATTTTTCAGTCCATCACTACACCCCGGCATACATCTTCCGGAAAGCAAGGAGATAAATACCTATTCCCGCCAGAAACATAGGCTCTATCTCATTCACAAATATCCTATTAACATGGATATTTACTTTATATCCTGTCCATGAATATTTATAGTCAAACAACACCCACTCGTGGTCTTCGTCATCTACCCAGACATATCGCATTTTCCAAAACTCCATTTTTCCGCGAAACTTCAATCTAACTGCGGGGTGATTTCGTAGCCTTAGTGTATAATTCATAGAAAAGTTTCCTTCAAGTATGGCTATTTCATCGCCAGATACTTCTTCAAAAACAGAAATTTCATTTGCCATTAGAGTAGTACCATGAAAGCTCCAGCAGTCATTAGGGGTTTTAACAGTAGCCCTCATCATGCCCCAATGATTGAAGATAACTTCTCCTACAAACTCCTGATTATTATTAAATATTTTTGTGTCGTATTTCCAGATACTACTTCGCTTGCAAGTATAAGTATCAAAGTTTAAGGAAGAAATAGGGTGATCGTTCATCTTTTGCTTCAATTCTTTCGGCAAAGATAGAAAAAAAACAATAAAAAATCCTTATTTTTGTCCATATTTTATTTAAAATCCCCGAATTAAAACGAGTATGGTAAAAACGAATCAGTCAAGAAAAAAGATCTTCGATGCAAAATCGGGAACTACCTCTTCGGAGAAACGATTCCCGATTTTTGCTTTATTGCTTCCTGCTCTGATAATTACATTTCTTTACTTTACCAATGTTCTTGACCCGACCCTTATGCCCAAATACTTGGCGATTATGGGTTTTCTTATTGTGAGTTTTATCGGATATTCTCTTATCCTCAATTCTCTGCCTCTCATAGAATCTATAAAAAACTATCGCTTTTTGGCGTTATTTTTGGTTTTTATAACATTAACAAGCGTTAGCCTCACAAAATCCACTATGATTGGGGACGGGATTTTTGAATGGTCAAAAAGCCTTATGAGTTTTGGACTTGTGCTATTTTGGTTTACCTTATTTGAGAAAAGCAGTCAGCCGGTTAGCAGCTATAGGATACAAATCGCAAGGTTAATTGGAGGAGTTGGATTATTGATAGGAATATTAGGATTATATCAGTGGATAGGAGTACTGGCTGAATACGGTTTTCGGCATGATAAGTTTTATCTTGTGTCAGGTTATTTTGCCCATAGGAATATTCTTTGTGAGTCTTTATTCCTTTGCTTACCATTTTCCCTATACGGTACATTTTTTGACAAAGGCTATTTTCGCTCCTTACACATATCAAGCGCGTTATCAGGCTTTACGCTTTGCAT
Organism: Bacteroidota bacterium; assembly: GCA_963169475.1. Taxonomy (GTDB): domain Bacteria; phylum Bacteroidota; class Bacteroidia; order J057; family J057; genus JAAFHL01. Next base: position 3,370 of record CAUJFT010000274.1, read on the forward strand.
TGGTTTACTCTCCCGCGGGATTTGGATTGCCGTAGTGCTTAGTGTGATATTTACCCTTATTCTATCTATTTATTTTGAGCGAAAAAATCCCGATTTTCGCAATAATCCTATTTTTCCTTTTGTCAAAAAAACAATCTATACGGGAGGTATTATTATATTAGCGGTGATTGGATTGGGGGCAGTTGTGCAACTTTCTACCATAACCGGATTTATAGATTCTCTATCTTCTATCAATTATTATCAAAATTCTGACCGTATTCAAAAATGGACTCACAGCCTTACGATGTTTTACGAACACCCTTTTAGTGGTATTGGAATAGGAAATTGGAAAATAGATATTTTGCGTTTCCCTCCTATTGAATCAGAGGCGGAATACGGGCTTTTGTATTTCCAACGCCCACATAATGATTATCTTTGGGTATTATCAGAGTCGGGGATTTTTGCTTTTCTTGCTTTTTGTGGTATATTTATGTATAGCCTCTTTATGATTGTGGTTGCCTTACGCAAAAAGCCAGATATAGGCAGCCGGATTTGGCTCTATCTTTTATTTATGGGGATAATTGGCTATATGATATTTTCCTTCTTTTCTTTTCCGAAAGAAAGGGTAGAGGAAATAGTATTATTAAGCCTCATACTTGCTTCAATACTCATAGAGTATGCCCGCTCGGGATTCCATGAAGCAAAGAAAATCTTTTCTCCTCACCCTACA
>CAUJFT010000275.1 GCA_963169475.1 Bacteroidota bacterium
GGGTGTGTGGTGCATTTTTGAGTACATTATCTTTTGCATCTGCAATCCCAAGCCTTACCTCTTCTATCTCCTGCCGGATACTTAACAGAGCCGCTACAAAACGGTCTAATTCAGCTTTTGGTTCGCTTTCTGTAGGCTCAATCATAATGGTACCAGCAACGGGGAATGATACAGTCGGAGCATGAAAACTATAATCTATCATTCTTTTTACGATATCATCAGTTTCTAAACCCGCAGAGGCTTTAAACTCTCTTAGGTCTAAGATAAACTCATGGGCAACCCTATTGTTATCATTAGCATAAAGTACCTTAAATTGACCTTCCAATCTTGATTTCAGGTAATTTGCACTAAGAATCGCGTATTCCGTAGCCATTTTTAACCCCTCTTTCCCCAGCATTTTACAATACGCATGAGAAATAAGCAGAATACTTGTGCTTCCATATGGAGCGGCAGAGACAGCCGAGATAGCATTTTCGCCCCCTGTTTTTACCAATTTATGACCAGGTAGATAAGGAACAAGGTGTTCTGCTACTAAAATAGGACCCATGCCGGGTCCTCCTCCGCCATGCGGGATTGCAAAAGTTTTATGGAGGTTTAAGTGGCATACATCAGCCCCGATGATTGCGGGACTAGTCAAGCCTACTTGTGCGTTCATGTTTGCACCGTCCATATAAAACTGTCCTCCATTTTCATGAATGATGTCTGCAAGTTCTTTGATTGTCTCTTCAAACACACCATGGGTAGAAGGATAAGTAATCATCGCTCCTGCTAATTCGTCTCTATATCGAACGGCTTTTGCCTTAAAATCTTCTACGTCAATAGTACCGTCTTCGGCGGTTTTGGTAACTACAATTTTAAAACCGGCTATAGCCGCACTTGCCGGATTTGTTCCATGAGCAGAAGCCGGAATTAGAATAATATTTCTATGATTATCTCCATTTTTAGCGTGAAACTCTCTGATAACTAACAAGCCAGCGTACTCTCCCTGCGCACCGGAATTTGGCTGAAAGGATACTCCTGCAAATCCCGTTACTTCGCAAAGGAAATCACCCAATTCCTTAATGACTACTTGATAGCCCTTAGTTTGATTTGCAGGAGCAAAGGGGTGTATCTTATTAAAGGCAGGCCAGCTTACGGGCATAAGTTCGGTTGCGGCATTGAGTTTCATTGTACATGACCCCAAAGGAATCATGGATTGAGTAAGGGAGAGGTCTTTTACTTCCAAACTTTTAATATAGCGCATCATGGCAGTTTCAGAGTGATGCGTATTAAATACTGGGTGCGTAAGATAATCCGAGTGTCTATGTAAGGAAGCCGGAAGATGGATTTGAGGTTCTTTTACCTCTACAAACACGGCGGGGAGCATTTTATCCAAGGCAGAGGCAAATACTCCAATAAGCTGATTGAGGTCTGTTTCGGAGGTGGTTTCGTCTAATGAAAGTGCTACACGGGTTTTAGAAGGGTAATAAAAATTTATCTCTAATTTTTCTGCTATCTTTTTCAATGCCGAAACCTGGCTTTCGGTCATTTCTAAAGTAAGCGTGTCAAACCAATATTGATTTACTATATTAATTCCTAAGCCTTTTAAAGCGCGGGCAAGCACGGTAGTATAAGAATGTATTCGGATAGCAATCCCCTTAATCCTTTGGGGACCGTGATATACGGCATACATTCCTGCCATGATAGCCAATAAAGCCTGAGCCGTACAGATATTGGAGGTTGCCTTGTCTCTACGGATATGCTGCTCCCGCGTTTGGAGTGCCATACGGAGTGCTTGGTTGCCTTCTACATCTACTGACACTCCTATTATCCGTCCGGGCAGCATTCTCATAAAATCGCTTTTAGCAGCAAAAAAAGCGGCATGAGGTCCTCCAAATCCCATAGGAACGCCAAAGCGTTGTGCAGACCCAAGAGCCACATCTGCTCCCCACTCTCCAGGAGGGGTCAATAATGCAAGTGCTAATAAATCAGTAGCTACAGCAAGGTAAGAATCTTGGGCATGGAGTTTAGCGGCAAGTGCTTCCAATACTTCGGGGCTACCGGAAGCATCGGGATACTGTACCAACGCACCAAAAACATTACTAGTAAGGTCTTTCTCTATCTCTGATGAGATTTTTACTTCAATCCCTACTCCACTCGCTCTTGTAAAAAGGACTTCTATAGTTTGAGGAAAGCACAAATCCGAAACCAAGAATACATTTGCAATATCATCGCCTTTCGCTCTTTGGTTTTTCCGATTAAATAGCATAAACATTGCTTCTGCAGCGGCGGTTGCCTCATCAAGAAGAGAGGCATTTGCTACGGGCAATCCCGTCAAGTCTGAAATCATTGTTTGGTAATTGAGCAATGCTTCAAGTCGCCCTTGTGATATTTCTGCCTGATAAGGAGTGTATTGAGTGTACCAGCCCGGGTTCTCAAAAACATTTCTCAAAATCACAGAAGGGGTAATCGTATCGTAGTAGCCCAGCCCAATATAGGAACGAAAAACTTTGTTAAGAGCGGCGGTTTTGCTTAGTTCGGACAAGTATTCGGCTTCACTCAACGCAGAGGGGAGATTCAAATCCTTATCCAATCGAATGGAATCCGGTACAGTTTGACCAATCAATTCTTCAAGAGAAGCCACACCAATCGCTTTGAGCATAGCACGCGCCTCTTCTTCGCTATATCCGAGATGCCTTTGAGAAAAGCCGTCAGGATGTTTCATGATAATAATAGTAAATTTTATTTATTTGATAATTATGTTTTTATGTTTTTGGGCAAAATAAATTCCTGTACATAAATCTGTCTTTAAACCGCAAATTAACTACTTTTGTTTGAGTAAAAAAACTTTACGATAAAGGTTTAGTGCAAACAGATTAAAAACTAATAGCTCCTCGTCATCTTGAGCAAAAGCGAACCCTCACACCCACAAAATCCCCTGCCCCCGTAGGGGTGCTATCTTAATAGTAAAGCATCACATACAGTACCCTCTCCCGCTTGTAGTCAAAAGATAGAAAATCATCAAACTACCTCCCGAACATTTATGATAAGTAGTGAATAGTTAAAAATGAACAACAAATAATAAGGTTAAGTAGCTAATAATCATAATTTTAACTACCAACTATTTTCTTAGTTTTTTACTCACCCGTACTTATAGTAATCACTGATTGTATTCGCGAATAAAATCCTCTTTGTAATATATCTTTTTCTTTATAACATAGGGACTTTTACCAAGGTCCACAAACTCTGGGAATTTATCACGCACCCCATAGTCCCATTCTTTGGGTATAAAAATTGAAGATGCATTATAATACTTAATATCTCCTATAAATTCCCGCCCATCAATAACGACCACTTCTTCTTTGATATTGTCATAATATTCTTCTTTTTCTTCTTTCATATAAATGTCTTTCCAGACCACATATTCCGATTTTGTAACATTAACTAAGCCGTCCATTGAAGAATCAAAATAACCGGAATGAACGATTTTCCCGCGTATTCGGGTATCAAAAGTGTGTTTTCCGGCTTTTATCTTAGTTACTTCCTTGGAGAATGGCAGTATTTTATAGGCTTTAAGCCCGTCCATGTTTACCTCAATCGTATCTCTAAGGGGGTTATCTATATCCACAACGATTGTTTTGGGAGGAGGAATCATTCCCAAACCCAAGATTGCAAAAATTACTACAAAAATATATCTCATCTTAATCTAACAAAAAATAGTATGGGTTTCTACGAATATCTGCCCTTTGGCGTTTCACTTTATCCAAACAATCAAGAAGCTACTTTTTTCCGAATAAAGGGTCTTATAATTACTCTTGCTCCTTTATCATAAGTAATGTAACTCCATATCCAGTTTATTAGCACTACAAGGCGATTTCTAAATCCATACAAAAATAGACGTTGTACAAGCATCCACATCAGCCATGCAAAAAAGCCCTTAAAATGGGATTTGGAAACGTCAGCTACTGCCTTGTTTCTTCCAATCGTAGCCATTGAACCCTTGTCGTAGTATTCAAATGCACGGAGGGGCGCGCCTTTGAGGGAATACTGAATATTATGAGCAACGTTTTTCCCCATCTGAATCGCAACTTGTGCTACTTGCGGGTGTCCATGAGGATAGTTCGGGTCCGAATCCATGTATGCAATATCTCCTACTGCAAATATTTCCTTGAAGCCCTCTACTTGATTAAAGGCATTTACCCTAATGCGTCCAGAGGGCAAAAGCAGTGCTTCCGGAAGCCCATGAACCGGATTTCCGCTTACGCCTGCACTCCAAATTACGGTTGTAGCCTCAAAAACGTCTCCTTTGTTTGTAGTTACTTTAGTGCCATCATATCCGGTAACATAGGTATTAAGGGAGACATGAACCCCTAGCTTTTCAAGGTCAGATAGTGCGGTTTTGGAAGCCTTCTCAGACATACCGCCCAATAAACGCCCTCCAGCTTCGATAAGTTGAATTTCCATCTGCCGCATATCTAGTTCCGGGTAATCTGCCGGAAGAACGTAGCGTTTTAGTTCGGCTAATGCTCCTGCGGTTTCTACCCCCGTAGGACCTCCCCCCACAATGATAAACTTCATGAGCGCGCTCTTAACCTTTACATCTTGTTCATAATTGGCACGCTCAAAGTTTTGTAAAATCAAGCTTCGTACATCTAATGCCTCCGGAATAGTTTTCATACTCATCGCCTTGTCTTCAATAGGTAGGCTAAAATAGTTTGTTCGCGTTCCGGTTGCGATGATGAGATAATCATAAGATAAAGCCCCAATAGAAGTCTCTATAAATTTTTCATCGGGATATAAACAAGTTACCTCTGCATGTCTAAAAATTATATTCCCCTGTCTATCAAATAGTTTACGAAGAGGAAAAGCAATAGAGTCTGGCTCAAGCCCTCCCGTTGCAACTTGGTACAACAGTGGCTGAAAAGTATGATAGTTATTTTTATCTAAAAGGATTATCTGCGCCTGAATCGAATGAAGCGATTTTGCAAGGTTTATTCCACCAAAACCGCCTCCAATAATGATAATCCTCGGCAAATTGGTACCGGGTACAATAGTATCCATTTCTTTATTTCGTTTGAGCGTAAAAAAGTGTCAGGAGGCTACCCCCCCGACACTTAACTTTATTTTTCACAATTAATTCCATTTTGAAACGGAACGCTAATACAGATTTTTGAATCTTAAACGCTTGAGGAGTGGGATTTGTTTGGTAGAGGTTATTTATCTATCTCACCCTCATTTACTGCATTAAATCTAAATTATCCAACGTGTCATAATATACTTTATCACTTCTATTTGTTGAATATAGGACTCAAGCAGTTTATGAGTATTTTTACTATACCCGCCCAAAAAGTGTAATTCATTGATAATCATGGATTTGTGATTTATACAAAACGCTGACTATCAAGTACTTACAAAAAAAATTTCGAGTAGAGTGGAGGATTCTATATTGTTATTTTTTTCTTAGCTTCTAAAATATGCTAAATATTTTTGTTTTTCCAAAAAAAAATTGCTTGTTTGAAACCACTTGCTTACTTTTGCATCATTCAACACATATTGATAATGTTCCCTTACGGTTTCTTATCATGAAAGTTTGAAGTTATACGCATTTATATCCCTGTAAAATTAGGTAGAATTCCTATTTTAAGAGTATGTTCAAGAACAAAATAATAATTTCATTGCTCTGTTTGTTTAGTGTATCATTTGATGCAAAAAGTCAGAATACGCCCGTGGGCTTTCCTATTATCCAGCAAAGTGGAGATGCTCCAACAATAATCAAAAAAATTACCCCCGCCCACTACCCCGTGGAGCAAAATACCAATAACCCTGCCGCAGATGCAGAAGCCAATATCCAAGCGAAACGAAAATGGATTGAACAATATCCAAACGAATATAGACAAATGGGAGGAAATCCAGACGACATCACTTCTCAAAAAGAGGAGACAGTAATTCAAACTCCAATTAAACAGGAAGAATTTATTGTCAATAAATCATTTCGAATGGAAAGAATCACTCCTATTGCCGGGCAAAATTCTACCCTAAAGCCCTATGAATTACAAGCGCTGGAATCCGAACTCAACGAAGAATGGAACTATGAGCTTCATTTTGGAAAGGGTGAAAAAATTCGCTTGTTTAATGCGCTTAAAGAGAAAGACCAAAGAGGGATTCAAACAGTAAATAAAGATAAAGTAACATGGATTTTTGAATCTCCAGACTGTAGCAATTGCAATAAGATAATAGAACTAATCCTTATCTCTGATACAGGACGGCAACTTACTTATCTTACCAAAGATGAAGACGAATCCTCCGATATGACCTACAGAATCGTATTTAGCTTAATCGAAGAAAAATGAAAAACTTAAAACATATTATTGCTTCGTTATGGAGTATTACAATGATAAACGGGCTAAATGCTCAACTTGCAGATATAAATTATACTGTAAGGTTTAATAATATCACTAGTTATGAAGGAGGGGTGGGAGGAGCTTGCTGGGAAAGCGGAAACGAAGAATATACGATGGCGTATATGAATTTTTATGATAACGTAAATGGTGCTGCACAAACGGTTGCTGGCTGTCAGCAATGTAACAACAACAGTGGGAGTTGTATCTATGGTACGGCAGCCTCTTCTTCTCGTACTAATAATGCTTATACTGTTACCATCTATACAGACGCTTATGAAGATGATGGAGGTACCCGCTGTTCATACGATAGTGGAGACGATTGCCGATATAATGGGAGTGTTGCGAGGAATATTCGTGAAATCGCGTTTCCTTCAAATGGTACCATGACTAACAGTACATTTGGGAACGGTAGTCATAGCATATCTTATGGGCTTTCTTGGAAATATTCAGGAACTGCTAATGCTATCAGCCCTACTTGTCAGCAACAATCTTCTGCGTATTCTTCGGGGGGAATTCGTTCGTGGCCGGCTTATCTCGTCGCTGGAAAAACCTACCGCTTTGGGACTTGTGGTTCTACAGTAGATACATATATTCGTATTTTCAGTGGAGACGGCTTTACGAATGTAGCAAATTTTGATGATAATGGACCACTTTGCAACCCTAGTGTTGCTGCTTCCGGAGATTATACGCCCTCTTCTAGTGGATGGTATTATATCGAAGTAGCTTTGTATTCCAGAGCAGCACTTACCGCTGGTGGCACCCTAACCTATGAAGACATTACGCCCGCCCCAGGTAATCCGGCCACTTTTGGAAATGGAGTTTGGAATGTGTATGGATATAATGGAGGGAACATAAACCTTACGGGGGAATATGCCGGTTATTACACAGAAGCGAGTCTTTCTTATAATAGTACAAATAGATGGGCTAACTCCCCTTCAGATGCATCCGGGTGGCAGGGCTGCTATGTCCCTGTAGATAACCATGTAGTAGTCTCTAAAAGAACAAACTTTGCTTGTGGGATTTATCAATTAGACATACCGCTTCACGACGACGACATTGTAGTATATGTGAATGGAACACAAGTTTTCACTCATGTAGGATGCTGCTATAATCATACTAATATATGGACGGGTTATTTGACAGCTGCTTCTACCATTGAAGTTCGTCATCTTGAAGGCGTCGGCGGCTCCAATCAGGGGCTAACAATCACTAATGTTCCCCCCCCTACCCTTAACGGAGGTTCCGTCAATTCCGGAGGAAATACTTCTGTAAGTATTTGTACGGGAACCAATTTACCCATATTTTCAAATGGGACATCTCCTTCCGGCGGAACAATTGGAGTTGTAAACGGCTCTCCTGCCTCTCCCACTTATCAATGGGAGCAATCCCCTAACGGTTCATCAGGCTGGGTTAATGTAATTGGAGGGTCAGGTGCCAATACACTTACGTATGACCCCCCGGCTATTTATACACTTACTTATTATAGACGAAAAGTAACAGATGCGTGCGGGACTGTGGCTTATTCCAATACTATACAGGTTTCTGTTAC
>CAUJFT010000276.1 GCA_963169475.1 Bacteroidota bacterium
GGTGTCTTGCAGTTGATACACCCACCAGCTTCCTTTAGGGAAGTACCAATACCGTAAAAATTCGGGAGGTGCTTCTATCAATTCCTCTTCCTTGCACAGTAGTTTTGCATCTCCGCCGCAGGCGAAAAAGAACAATGATAAAATTCCGATAAAATACTGTCTTGTTTTCATCTTCTATATTGATTTAAAGTGTAAATGAATTTTGTTATTTTGTTTATACTTGCGAAGAACGTCTGTATTGCCGCAACTCCCCCTCTTCGAGTTGCGTTTATCTACCGATAGTACGCCACTCCCTTTCCCCTCTCCGTTGCGGCAAGCATCCCAAAAAGTACTGCTACAAGCAACTTCCGATTCATCGATAGCAAATCAGTCCCCTTCTCTCCTAAATCAAAAATCCGTTGGCAAATGCGGCAACTATTTTTTAATATTCCAAAATTTTCAACATAAACTATTAGATTTTTTTTATATTATTTCACAGATTGAGATTATCTAACGGGCTTTTGATCGGCGGTTTTAAATATTGTTAAAGTTTAAACAACTTCATTAGTAAAAAATAGAGTACCAAATCAATACAAGCAAAGCATAGGCACTATTTTCTTATTGTCATGGCACAAAAATAGCAAAAAATGACAAAAAGAATAGAGGGTCAAAAACTATTTATTGAAAAACATAGAAAATATCTTGGAAACTGCATGGAGATAAGGGTATCACGCTAAATAAAGAGAGACAAATCAGCAGATTTTGTAAATGCCTCTGTCCTATAAAATGAAATTATACCAGCAGTTTATCCTTGAGATATCGCCCTGTATAAGAGGTTTTTTCTCTAATAAGCCCCTCTGGTTCTCCTTGATAAACCAAATAGCCTCCTTCAATCCCCCCTTCGGGACCCAAGTCTATAATCCAATCCGCAGATTTAATCACATCAGGGTGATGTTCGATGATGATTACTGTATTCCCCCTTTCGACTAATTCATGAATAGCAATTAGCAATACCCGAATATCCTCAAAGTGAAGTCCGGTTGTTGGCTCATCAAAGATATACAACGTTTTGGGCATATTTTTTTGCGAAAGAAAAAATGCGAGCTTCATTCGCTGCGCTTCCCCTCCGGAGAATGTGTCCGTACTTTGCCCTAAACTTACATATCCAAGTCCTACCTTTTCGAGGAGCATTAGTTTTTCAAAGATTTTAGGCTGGTCATGAAAAAACTTGATACCTTCCTGTACGGTCATAGAAAGCACCTCGTATATATTTTTTTCATTCCAAGTAACGCTAAGTACATTTTCCTTAAACCGTTTGCCACCACAGGCTTCGCAGGTAAGTTCTACATCAGGGAGAAACTGCATTTCTACGACAATCTTGCCATCGCCCTTGCATTCTTCACAACGTCCGCCCTCCACATTGAAAGAGAAGCTACCGGCAGTAAGTCCTTTTATTTTAGCCATTCGTTGCCCCGCATATAGCTCTCTAATATGGTCATAGGCTTTCAAATACGTAACCGGATTAGATCGCGAGGAGCGCGTTACGGGGCTTTGGTCAACCATTTCAATAGTAAAAACACCCGACAAATATCCTCCGAGTACTGCTGCATCTCCCGTTTTTTCATAAGGCAACCCGAACTTTTTTCTTAAAGCATGATAGAGTATATCTTGGATAAGCGTAGTCTTACCCGAACCACTCACCCCGGTTACTACGGTGAGCGCATCAAGGGGGATTTTTACAGAAATATCTTTCAGGTTATTCAGGTACGCATTTTTTATTTCGATATAATTTCTTTTAGGTCGGCGTACTATTGGAAGCGGAATAGATCGTTTGCCAGATAGATATTGTCCCGTTAGACTATCCTCATGCCGAAGAATTTCTGCATAATTACCATTAAAAATGACTTTTCCTCCTAACTCTCCAGCAAGAGGACCCATGTCTATAATCTGATTGGCATGCTGCATTACCGCCTCATCATGTTCAACCACAATAACCGTATTCCCTTTATCGCGGAGCTTGAGTAAAATATTAATCAGTTTATCTGTATCTCTTGGGTGAAGCCCGATACTGGGTTCATCTAAAATATACATTGCGCCAACAAGTCCGTTTCCCAAAGAAGTGGCAAGTCGAATACGCTGCATCTCTCCTCCGGAAAGTGTACTTACCTTACGGTTTAGAGTGAGGTAGCCTACTCCTACATTATTAAGGTATTCAATCCGACTTTCTACCTCTGTGAGTATCCGGCGGGCGATGGTAGCATCATGTTCATTTAGTACCAAATTTTTGAGTGTAGCGTTCATTCTATCAAGCGGCATGGATAGGAAATCGCTAATAGAATATCCACATATCTTTACATACATAGCATCTTTGCGAATCCGGCTACCCTTACACTCATAACAAACGGTAAAGCCTCTATATCGCGCAGACATAACCCGATATTGAATTTTATGATGCTGGGTTTCGAGATATTTAAAGAAACTTCGAATCCCAAATACCCGTTGATTCCCGTTCCATAGGAAGTCTTTTTCTTTCTCTGACAAGGCATAATAAGGGCGGTGAATCGGGAAGTCATACTCCGCAGAAGCATGGATAAAATCTTTAAGATATTCGTTCATTATCTCTCCTCTCCAGGGTGCAACCGCTTCCTCATAGATAGATTTATTTTTTTCGGGAATAACGAGGTCTTCATCAATCCCCATAACTCTACCAAACCCCTCACAAACTGTACATGCTCCGTGAGGGCTATTAAAGCTAAAAAAGTCAGGGCTTGGTCTTTCAAATACCATATTATCCGCAGAAAATAGCGCGGAAAAGGAATGAATAGGGGACTTATTGAATTGTATCCCACAATGATTATGCCCTTCGTAGTAAGCCGTCTGAATACTATCTGCCAACCGGGAGCGAAGTACAGACAAATCGCCTTTATCCAAAATCAAACGGTCGATTAAGAGGTAGAATATCTTTTTCGCCTTCAGTTTTTTTTCTTCCAATAAATCCTCAATCTCTAATACTTTCCCTTCGTCCCATATTCGTGTAAACCCTTTTTGGAGGGCAAGCGTAAGCTCTGTGGCAAATCCTTTGCTTCTAACCTCAACAGGGGCAACAATCGTTACAGCGCAGCCCGAGGGCTGCTCCAATACTTTATCCACAATTTCTGAAACACTATCAGAGGTTACTAATTTCCCACTAATTGGAGAATAGGTTTTCCCAACACGGGCAAACAAGATTTTAAGATAATCATAGATTTCTGTTTGAGTACCTACGGTAGAGCGGGGATTATTACTTCCTGTTTTTTGCTGAATCGCCATTGCAGGCGAAATTCCATGAATATAATCCACATCGGGTTTATCCATTCTGGCAAGAAATTGGCGGGAGTAAGTATTGAGGCTCTCTACATATCTCCGTTGTCCTTCGGCATATAGCGTGTCATACGCAAGAGAAGATTTGCCCGAACCGCTCACTCCTGTAATTACTACCAATTGATTCCTCTGTATTTCTACAGATACATTTTTGAGATTATTTACTCTTGCGTTATGAATGTAGATATTTTTATACGCCATTATGAAAAAAAATTAGGGCGCAAAGTTACAAATTATTATTTTTTTTTCATAAAAATTAGAATTTCATTAAAAAAAAGAATAAAGATGTATATTTTTCACTTTTTTTACGTAAGTGGAATGATAATTGGTAAACTATTTGTAACTTTGAAATTGAACCAATAGACAGCATATTAATTTTAAATATTCATTCATTCACTTAGATAAACATATAGGGTAAAATCTACATTTCTATTTTATTAAATTCAAAATACTGTAAAGATATTCGCCCATGGCATTAGTGGTACATTAACCGAAAACCTGTATTATCATGAACAAACCACTGATTAGACTCGCTGATCACGAACTTGTAAATGGCTATTTAGCCGGAAACGATTGTTATTTTGAGACTTTACTTGGAAGATATAAATCCAAGATTTATACAACCATTTACTTAATTGTAAAGGATAGAGATATTGCTGAAGATATTTTTCAAGATGTTATGGTAAAAATTATTCGTATGATTCGTGCCGGAAAATATAACGAAGAAGGAAAGTTTTTGCCGTGGGCTGCGCGTATTGCCCGCAATCTTGCCATTGATTTTTTTAGAAAAAATCAAAAGACCCCTATCCAAAGAGACACCGAAAATTACGATTTAGCCGCCAATTTTAACCGTTCAGACATAAGTGCCGACCAAAAAATAATATTGGAAGAGCATGAGCGTTATGTAAGAGAACTCATTCAGCAGCTTCCTGATAAGCAAAGAGAGGTCTTAATTATGCGCAGTTATGCCGACCTTAGCTTTAAAGAGATTGCTGAACTAACGAATGTAAGCATTAATACGGCACTTGGTAGAATGCGCTACGCGCTTATTAATTTAAAAAAATTGGCAGATGAGGCTGGAATCTCTCAAAATTCACCCCTTCACTGACGAGGATGTGCTTCGCTATCTTTTTGTTGAGATGAGCGAGGAAGAAAGTCAGCAATTTGAACAAGCTCTTGACCAAAGCGAGTCGTTAAATCAATGTTATGAAGAAATGTTGGACTGCCTTGAAATATTAAACCACGTGGGGAGGGAAAAAAAAAATCAGTGGTCATTTTTTGCGAGTGGACAAATCGCCCCGTACATTTATTCAATCCCACACGCTACCTTAAAAAAGGGATAGGCACTCATTAAAAGGGAAAATTCTCACATAGAATTTTCCCTTTTAAATTGCTAAAAACGATACTAAAATATTATAAAACATATACATCAAAACTTTTTTCTCTGTTTTCCGTTACTTGTACCCTAATAAAAAGTATTTCTGCATAAAGGGAAGAAAAATAGAAAAAGGGAGTCTCAAAATCCACTAACTGCCGAAATTTTTGTATAAGTTTCGCCTTAGCATTTGATTATCTAATTCCATGGTTCATGTATATTTCCTACCTTTGTGCCTTATTTTAACACATTTGTAATATAATAATAATAATGATGAATTTGTTTAGGTCCGTATTATTGATTTGCTTCTTAATGGCTATGACGGTAGCCTCTGCCCAGATTTCTTTTTTTCACGGTACTTGGGAAGAAGCACTGAAGCAAGCCCAGAAGAAAAATAAGGCAATTTTTGTAGATGCCTATACAGATTGGTGCGGTCCTTGTAAAATGATGGCTGCGCAAACATTTTCTGATGCTGAAGTGGGGACGTTTTTCAACGAAAATTTTATCAATGTAAAATTGGACATGGAGAAAGGGGAAGGTCTCGCCTTTGCTAAAACCTACTCCGTAAATGCTTATCCGACTTTATTGTTTATTAATCCTAATAATAAAGAAATCGTGCATAAGGTTTTGGGCTTCAGAAAAAGCGATTTGTTTATAAGTGAAGGCAAAGTAGCGGTTAGTAAATTCGGAGGCTCCCCTAAGGAGGCAAAAAAGAAGAAGCTCACTAAGTCCAAAAAACAGAAAAAAAATAAAGCAGAAACAAGCACTACAAGTGAGTAATCAAGTTATTCAAAGGCTACGTTGTTTATTTTGAATCCAAATATTCAGAATTTATACACTATCATCTCATTTTTCTGTTTTTAGTGTAACCTAATCTTATGATATACATTATAATGTTTAAAAAACAATATCTACTTTTTTTAACAAAAAAATAATGAAGCAAACGATTCTCTTTTTTTGGACAATTATCGGCATTATGTGTACTACCGTTGCACAAAATCCTACGACAGAAGCCACTCCTTATTTTGAAGGCTCTGTGGAATATAAAGTAACCGTAGAGGGTTCGGAAAAAGAAATTCTTTTTGAGAATGAACCGAATACCCAAATGGCTATGCACATCAAAGACGGGGATTATATTGTGAACCTTGCTGGAGGGCGTTACCCCAAAACCTTCATGTTTATAGCGGATTCAAATTATGAATATAGTGTTGATATGAATAACAAACGAGCGTTTAGGGTCTCTGTTTATAACCATTATAAACCCATGTGGGTCAGACCTCCCGCACTCCCAACCGGCGAAAAGGAAATGCTCAACGGAGTGGAGTGTGATATTTATGAGGTAAAAACGGATACCTCTTATTCTAAAATATGGGCTTCGGAGAAGTATCGTGTCAATACAGAATTTTACAAAAACAAAAAAAGAGCGCAAGCTAATTATCTTCTACCCGGGCTTGACGGGAAAATTCCTCTCAAAAGCATCAAAAAAGAAAAGGGATTAACCACCACGCTTGTTATGACAAAAATAACCCCTACCAAATTTCGTAAGGTACAATTTACGATTCCCCCCGATTTTGTCATTAAGAACCGAGATAATCGGTGGTAGGCAAGTAAGGCAATAGGCTTTCTTATAATTTGAGCTTAAATAATCAACCCCTCTTTTCGATTCAAGATTATATGAATCAAAAGAGGGGTTCTTCCATATAAAAGCATAGGTTGGCTAAGTCATTTAGTCAAATAAATTTAACGCCTCATGATAATCATAAGGGTGGATTAGTTCTATAGAATTATTAGTGGCTTTATTCATTTGGGGGTGAACGTAGTGAGCGGTCATTTTTTCATTTGGAAAGGGTTTTAGCAGGGGTAAAAGGTCGCTGTAACCTCTAATTCTATAATCTAACCAATGCGCTTCAGATTCTACGGTAAGAATTAACGGCATACGGTCATGTACTTTGCACACAAGTTCGTTGGGTTCGGTCGTGATAATTGTACACGTAGCATGAACGTCAAGAGAGTTTATTGGATTTGTCCAGATAGAAAATAAACCACCCATAAAAAACAATTTGGACCCGATGACTTCATATCTTACGGGTCTGCGTGTATTCCTATATTTTTCAAACTCATAAAATCCATCTGCCGGAATTAGGCAGCGGTTCGTAGCGATTAGTGAGCGAAAAGCAGGTTTTTCAGAAAGTGTTTCTGCACGAGCATTCATAAGCCGGAGTGTTTTTTTTTCTGTTTTTGAAAAAGCGGGTAGCAGTCCCCACTGCATAATTTTGCATTGTAAATCTCCTGATTCTTGCACGATAACCGGAATAGACTGCATAGGTGCGATATTGCAGTTAGATTTCCATTGTCCTTGCGGTATGTTCACCTTTATTCTATCAAACAAGGATTTTTCGCTGATAAATGAATATCTTCCGCACATAATAGAGCGTTATTTAAATTTTACGTTCACATCTTGTTCCGTGTCATTTATCCATTTGTCTGTCTTGTCGCGAGCAAGTATAAATACTTTCCCGGCGGGGGTGTTTCCGCTATTTTCATGGCGAATAAGTTTCTCCGGTTTATTACCTATAGAAATAGTCGCAGGGGAGGGCATTAATTGATACACTTTAAGGTTATCAAATGAGGCGGCAGCACTTCCCGTTCGGAAAGAAATAAAGCTCCCGCCGGTAGTCATAAGTGGGTTTGTATCCTTGTAGCTTACTATTTTTTGATTATTCATCCATACCGTAACCGTTCCAGAAACCGTTTCGAGTACGATTTTCATATCATACCATTTTCCCTGCTCCATGCTATAATTTGCCGAAGTGCCTTGTCTTAGGTCGTTAGCAACGGAACGATACACTTCTACTTTATCCGCCATTGTCGGGGATTCATACTGACGCATCCAGACGAGGTAAGAGTCTCCTCTGTTAGGTGCCGTGCCGTCCGTGGAGTAGATATGTAAACCAAAACGGCGATTATCCCCCTTAGAATTAAGTTTTATTCTAAAATTATAAAGAATAGTACCCCCTTTTTTTTGAGTAACCGGTAAGGCTATATTCCCGTTTATTGCGTTTTCGTCTGTCTGACTAAGGTCTCCCTTTTCTTGTGTCCATACACCATTTTTTATAATCCATTTTTCGTACCGGGTGCCATTATCAAAATTATCCATTGCGAAGCCTTGACTTTCGTTTGCATACCGCCCCTTTCCGTTATAATCCCCAACCAAATAAAATACTTGGCGTATATTTTCAGCCGAAGGAGGGTTTAAGGTAAAATCTTGAGAAAAATAAGCAGTATTTCCTCCGGTATTTCCTGCGTTTCCACCCGTATTTCCTGTATTTCCTCCGGTGTTTCCACCCGTATTTCCATTAGGTTCAAATTTTACTACTGTTGCTTGTTCGCTTTCCTTTGACCAGCGATTTTCATTATCAATGACGAGAGAATGCACTCTTGCAGAGGGTGCTTTATTGCTAAGACTAGCTACTCTGAAATCATTGTCTGCGGCTTTTCCTACTTTAACGGATACCGTGCTGCTGTTGCGGCTTCGGTAAATATGGAGGTTGTCAAACTCTGCGGTACTTCCACCCGTTCGAAATGAAATACCCTTTCCCGAGGTAAGAGGCTGGGGGTCTGTCCACGAAAGAACAAATTGATTATTGAGAAATACCGAAATTTTTCCAGTAGAAGGAGAATAGACGGTTTTAATATTATAGGCTTTATTTTTTTCAAAACTTACTATTTGACTACCCTTTAATTCAAATTTTCCGGTTGCTCCATTGGTTTTATAAAGTTCCAATTTGTCTTCATTGTCCGTATCTCTTGCCCAAATAAAGTAAGAATTTCCACGGTTTTCTTTTTCGGGGTCATCAGAAAAAAAATGGAAACCACATCTTTTATTATCCGAATTTCCCAAAGTGCGCGCCTCCCATTCAAACAAGTAATCCGAATAAACATTCTGAAGCAAAAAAGAAGCAAGATTTGCGTTATCCGCTGTGGCAAGCGTTTGGGATAAAACCCCCTTACTTACACTCCATTTCCCACTAATAGGCTTCCATTCGCTACTTAGTCCTTTCTCAAAGTCTTCATAGCAGAAGCCTCTTCCCGTATTCCCTTTCCAATTTTCTTTTCCTCTATTTTCAGCAATGAGATAATATCTCCCCAAAATTCCTTTCCCGCTTTTATCTGTGTCTTCAAATGAAATAGACGCATCTGCTTCATACACTGGTTTTAGGCTAATTTTAGTTAGTGGTGCTTTTTCGGGGAAAGTGAGCTGGACATTAAAAACTCCTACGGGTGGCTGAGGATTTCCGTTATTTCCATTATTTCCATTGTTTCCGGTATTTCCACTATTTCCGGCATTTCCGTTATTTCCATTATTTCCCCCTTGATTCCCTCCTACGGTTGTATTATTATTATTGACAATAATTCCGCCATTTCCGGTACCATTTCCGCCAATCGTTTCCCATTCAGCACTCCAACCTTTCCCTTGCGTATTTCCGTCTGATGAAAAATAAAGCGTAAGGGCATTACCAGAAGATACAAATTCTTTTTTGTTTGGGTCTGACCCCGATATTTTTCCCAACTCTTTTGCGTTTCGGCTATCTCCGTCGTAAAGCGTAATTATATCCGTATTTTCGGTATCAAAGGAGCGAAATTCCATTTTTACTTTACCGTTATTAGCAGGGATAATTCGGTAAACATAAGCCTCTTTTGCAGTATATGCGCCGGTAAGCCCTCCAGAGTCGAAGAACTTACCGCGATTAAGCGTAGTAGTATAAGTGGCAACTTCACCGGAGCGGCTTACAGCAGGAGTAACAA
>CAUJFT010000277.1 GCA_963169475.1 Bacteroidota bacterium
AACTTGCCTGATTTTTTACGTCATCGCGTTCAACGCCTAATTTGTCCACGATAATCTCAACTACTTTTTCTGCGATATCACTCATAATAGTAATTTGTAATAATAATGATTTAAGTTTGGTTATAAAAATTGTTGCAAATATAATACCTTTATTTTATATCAAAATATTTTTTTTACCAACTCTGCCTTTGTTTCAAATGATAAGTAAGAGAGAGAGAGGGGGTCAGGTAGGTATCTTTCTTTTTGGGGTTGCCCCTTACGGTAAATTCATTCACGACTAAGTTCGGATTTGGATTAGATAATGCCGCTGCTACGGGGTTCCACTCTCCAAGATAATCCGGATTAGGATAGGCACTTGCACTCACATCGTCCATATAATCCGTAAAGGTAAAGTGATACATCAATTCAATATCCATGCTAAGATACTCTGAAAAGTAATAACGAATGCCTCCTCCTAGGGGTACAGCGATTTGATATTTTTTATAGGGTTTGGGATAGGTATTGCCGTATTGTTCGGGTAAGTATTGTCCTTCTGTACCTAAGGATTGTAGGTCCCACCATTCGCCCTGATATTTTGCAGAGGGGCTAAAATAAAAAGCATTTACCCCATAGAAAAAATAAGGAGAGAGGTGTGTTTTTTTATAGAATTTCCCCATTCTCTTTTTGAAAGGTTCGTGAGAAACGACAATTCCTGCTTCATATAATGGGCTCTTGAAACTTGTGTTTCTTATTTTTGTATCGGAGAATAGAGAGTCGGCACCTCTATAGCTGCTATAAATAAGGTTTAGACGAACATTTGTCTGTTCTGTTACCTGCATACCATAAGCGGCTATGACCGCAGGGCGAAGATTCGTAATTCCTCCTTGAGGAACATCTCCTTTAAACATGGTGGTTCCAACTCCAAGCGTAAAGTTGGAATAGCGGTAAGCAAATTGTGCCTTCCCCGCCAAAGGAAGCAAAATAACTGCGAGAAAGACGTAAAATAAACGACTCATAAATTTGGTTTTTCGATTTTCGGTGCAAATTTAAAAAGAATAGATAGATTTTTTGTATTCTATACATTCAAATCACAGTAGATTATATTTTTTTAACGCAATTGTAAAAGGATTTGTGGGGTTTTATAAATTATTTTTTTTCCCAACTCATGACACACCTAACTCAATAATTTCCAATTATCTGTAAGGATTGGGGAATCATCTCAAAAGTAACGGGGACATATCCCAACCATTCTCCATCGGCTTCAAGGTCTTTGTTTGGCTCTGGGGCGGTTATTGAAACCGCCGAAGTCCTTTTGTGAAGGATTTTTGGACACTCATATACACTCCCTGTATATAATCTTCGGATTTCCCAAAGTAATCTTAATCTAGGCATTGCTTCAATAATCGTGATATCAAAGAGACCATCATTCGGTACGGAAAGCGGGACGGTTTGCATTCCTCCTCCACTATACTTACATATTCCGACATTAATACAGAAAACGTTTCCTGTATAGGAAAAAGTATCGGATTGCAGGCTAAATTCCGAAGCCTTGTATTTCCATAGTAGTTTTATCACCAACCAAAGGTAGAATATTTTTGTAAACGCCCCTCTTTTATTCATGGAAAGCGTTTGGAATACCGCAAAACCGTCAAAAGCAATTCCAGCAACATTATTGAAATAATACTGACATTTTTGTCCCTCTTTATAGAAGCTAATTTTTCCAATATCTTGGATAAGGATATTTTGTCGCTTTATCATACCGATTACCTCCTTTATATTTGTAGGAATACGGTGAGTTTTTGCCCAATCGTTTCCGGTACCCAAGGGGATACAAGTTAATGTAATTTTTTCTGTTGGGACCTCTGTCTGTGAAAAAATTCCATTTACCGTTTCGTTTACCGTACCGTCCCCTCCAATAGCAATGAACCTTCGGTATCCTTGTTGAATAGCCTCTCTCACGATAGCCAAAATATGTCCAGAGTATTCAGAACGCTTTAAATGGTACGAAATTCTTTGCAAATCAAGTTCTTCAGCGATTTTGTTCCATTTTTTTTCTGCCCTACCACCTCCTGCCGTAGGATTTAATACAATTAAATAAGTGTCTTGCATTTTTATTAATCAAGGGGTTCTCTCTCTATTGATAGAGAGCGTTAATTGGCAAATATAGAACGGATAATTTTGCTAACCAAATATTTTAGATTTTACCATAACTCGGAGAGGTAATAGGGATTCGTGGGTAAAACATACTCCTATCAAACCTTTCCCTCTTGTATGGCTTTGATTATTCTGGAGGCTTTTGCAACACCAATTACTCCGGCGATTTCGTTTTCGGTAGCGGCTTTTAGTTTTTTTACAGATTTGAAATGCTGCAATAGTACCTTTTCTGTGCTTTCTCCTATCCCTTCAATTTGTGTTAGCGCGCTTCGTTGATTTTCACCTTTACTTCGCTTATTTCTGTGAAAAGTAATGCCAAAACGATGTGCTTCGTCTCTACACCGCTGAATGAGAATAAGAGCCGCACTTTTTTTGTCAATGTGCAAAGGTAGGGTATCTCCGGGGGAGTATATTTCTTCTAATCGTTTTGCGATACCGATAATTGGTACTTTTCCCGAAATTCCCACTTTTTCCAGTGCTTTTACTGCGGCACTTAATTGCCCCTTTCCTCCGTCAATAATGATTAACTTGGGTAAAGGCAGATTTTCCTCCATCACTCTCTTATATCTTCTTTCCACCACTTCTTCCATGGTGGCAAAATCGTTTGGTCCCTCTACCGTTTTTACATTAAAGTGGCGATAATCTTTTTTGGCGGGTTTTCCTTCCTTAAATACAATCATGGAAGATACGGGAAAACTCCCCTGAAAGTTGGAATTATCAAAGCATTCTATGTGGTCAGGAAGTTCTTTCAGATAGAGGGCTTTTTGCAACTCCTCCATCATCACTCTGTTAGGTGTTTTTTTCTCTCTGAAATTTTGTGTATAGATTTTTTCATCTAACAATGCGGTTGCGTTCTTTATGGATAAATCCAATAGTCTTTTTTTATCCCCGATTTTAGGAATCGTAAATTGAAAATTACGGATGAGGTGTTCTTCCTCTACGGGTACATTTACCACAATTTCCGGATAAATGTCTTTTTCTTCTGCCCACCATTGTGAAAATGCCGCGGTTAAGATTTCGCTTTTAGTTTCTTCGAGGCTACGTTTATGCTCCCATGTATGGGTCTGAATAATAGTACCATGATGTATTTTAAAATGATGAATAAGTGCAATATTTTCTTCCATTACCACCGAGAATACTTCAAGGTCTTCTAATTTATCAGAGACAATGGTATTTTTTTTACGATAAGCCACCAAATGCTCCATCTTTTTTCGGTATCTTTCTGCGGTTTCAAAATCGTATTTTGCTGCTGCCTCTAACATTTGGGATTCTATGTAGTCAAGGGCAAAGCCAAAGTTTCCTTTGAGTATGTGTCGGATTTGCTCTATCCCTTTCATATACTCATCTTCGGTCTGCCTGCCAATACAAGGAGCAAGACAATTTCCAATCTGAAATTCGAGACACGGGCGAAATTTTCCGGAACGTATATTTTCTTCTGAGAGGTTATAGTTACAATTTCTCAAAAGAATATAGTCCTTAATCAACTCCAATAGTGTGTACATTACACCCGGATTTACATACGGACCAAAATATGAAGCATCATAATCTGTTTTTTGACGGGTACTATATACCCGGGGAAACCTTTCTTTTGTAATGCAGATATAAGGATAAGTTTTTCCGTCTTTCAGGAGAATATTATACTTAGGCTGATGTTGTTTAATTAGGCTGTTTTCTAATGAAAGTGCCTCTATTTCAGTATTAGTTAGGGTATAAGAGAGGTCCTGAATATTTTTAACGAGGTGTAAAATTCGATAACTATGTTTGTTAATGCCGGTAAAGTAGCTCGTAACCCGCTTTTTAAGGGATTTTGCCTTTCCTATGTACAAAATATTTCTTTTTTTATCCAAAAAACAATATACCCCGGGTTCATCGGGAAGGTTTTTTATTTTTTGAATAATTTCTTCTGAAAATGTAAGCATATTGTCTTTTTTATGGACCACAAAGGTACAAAAATGGAGAGATTCTATTTTGAAAAAATAGTACCCTTGCGATACTTCAATTTTGCATTGGGAAAGCCCGTTAAGTTTTACAATAGCTTCCATGCTAACCCCCTATTTTTTTACTTGTCTGGCGATTGCAGAGTACTTGGTCGTTTTGGTCTTTGAGTCGAATCGTGTACACCATCTCTAAACCAAACCCATCTCAGAGGTGTGAGCGAATTATGGCGGAACATTACCCCAAGCCTTGTATATGGAATCTATCAATAAGGAGCTACATTGGGATTAAGAAGCCGGATTATGTCAGAATATTCCATCACTAACTATTTTGTGCGGGGAGATATTAATTCAGCGAAAGTTTCAATTGTACGCCTACACTTCTAAACGAATTAGCGAAAGAGAGTGAAGTATGAGGGCGACTGATATTTTCTTGCCAAAATACTTTAATATTCACGCGATTATTGATAATATAATCAATAGACGGGTTGATATTAATAATCAAATTCCCACGAAGGTCAGGAGTAGTAATACCATCTAAGGTTCTGTTTCTTACCCTTGAGTCTCTCATCGTTACTTGACAATTAAAGTTTGCACTATTTTTAAGGGTAATATCCTTGCCAAACATACGAAGATTAAGATTTAATTTATCCTTCTTGTAGCCCATTGAGAAAGTGAAATCCTGATTTTTTTCCTCTGTGAGTTGAAGATTCCCCACATTAAAGCTCATCATTCTCCCTCTTCCATAAGCAAGGTTTGTAGTCAATCCATTTTTCAGCGTAGCATTCAACCCAATAAGCGGAGCAAACCTTTCCGTAACTTGGACAATTGCGATATTGCGGATAGGGGCAAAGTTCTCTATATTATTTCCCAAGGGGTCTTGCCCTATAATTACAGCAGTATCTCCAAGCATATCTCCGTTTTTATCCACGGCAAAAATATTCCGGTTATATCCACCTACGGTGTAAGTTCCCTGATAGCTATGTTTTATACTGATAGAAGTTACCGACTGTTTTAATTGAGGGAAGGCGATTGTAGGGTTAAAATTGATATTCCAATTAGGCAAAGGCATATTAGGGAAAGGAGAAAGTCCAATTTTATCTGACTTAATCAGCCCGTAGCTTCCAAGTAAAGCCGGTATCAATACATCTTGAGAAGAACCCGTATATCCATTCTGAAACCCGTCTCTAATGCCTTGGTACGAGAGGGCGGATTTAGAGGGATTCTCATCATACAGTCTTTGGGAAATAATTTTTCGATTTTCTGCAAATTGAAGGAACAAGAGAGAGTCATCTTTTGCAAAAGCGGTATTTGCAAAGACATAAGAGACGGAGTATATTCCGCTAAATTGTTTGGCAGTATGAATATAGTCATTAGAGCTATTATCCCACCGGAACATTTCCGAATTGTTATCCGTTGCATTACGGGTAGCGTTCAGGTCTATTTTAAGTCCCGGCACGGGTTCGATAGAGGATTTCAAGGTAAGCTGACTATTGATATTCTGCATAAAATAATTAGAAAGCGTTGAGTCTTTCGTTATCCACGCATTTTTTTCGGCTTCTGGGCGAATATCTCTCTGCAAACCCGCAATAAATCCAAGCGTAGGCGGAATAATCGGAGAGCGTCCTCCGGAGGTTGTATCTCGATACCCAAAATCTAATCCGAAATTATCTGTTTTAGGGAGGTATCCTGGCAAAGTTGTCCCTGCGGTTTGAGTATAGGTTGCGTCTATATTTTTGACACTAAAGACAACCCTCAGCACCGAACGAAGTACTGCTTTAAGAAATTTCAGGTCTTTGGGGGGATTTAACTTGTGTTTATCCTTCCAATCCGGATTAATAATTGGCTTGGGCTTAGGAGTGTCTTTTTTATCTTCTTTTTTCGGAGCTTTGGGGGCAGGGGTAGTTCCTTTTGGAGGCTGAACGGGTGGCTTGTAGGGTAAAGGGTCTAACATTTTTTTCAATCCTTTCCATTTTCCATAGAGGCTATTAAAATCAGCCCTTGCCGAGCCATTAATATTTTGACCATTTACGATTGTTGAACCCAATCCCATATTTACTTCCGGCGGGTTTATCCATTGAAAAGTCCCGCTATAAGTAGCATTGCCCGTAATCCAATTGATAGGCTTAAATTTACTAAATGGTAGCGTATAGGCGAGGTTCATATTGTGATTGTAGCCAATCGTTCTACCCATTTCTATCATTCGGTTGTACGCCCTATCGTATTCATAGGCTTGACCATTGGGTTTAAATCCCGTAGTGGTTAGGGTGTCTCTGCCGAGATGAAGGAAATTATCAGAAAGAGAGCCGATGGAGTCGCGCTGCCATTGTGCGGACCTATCCCAGTACCCTTTTACTTCGTCCACCCTTGCATTATTTGCGGCAGTAAAGGTAAAGGCAAGGCTTTTGGTCAAATCCCATGCGAGATTATAATTACGGGTAAGTAGAAAATTTTTAGTATAAACAGGGGTTGTTTTTCCTCCAAAAAGAGAGGGGCGGTATAGATTTTCGGAAAATTGGCGGTCTCCGATTAGGCTTACCGTTACCAATTTAGGAAGAGGAGAAAAATTAAATTCGGAAATAGGGTTTTTCTTCTTCCACTTTTTAAAAGGTTGAATAGGCTCACTTTTAATATTATAGCGATAATTAATCGCTCCTCTGTAATTACTATTAAAATTCTTTTCAACCATATAATTACGGTTAAACATTTCCGAATAAGCAAAACTCATGTCAAAATTTTCAATATCCCATACATGATTTTTAGTATTTGTTCCTGTTTTATTCTTTTTAACGTTATTAAATGAAATACCTTTATTTCGGGTATAATCTTGGATTTGGGATTTGATTACCCGTCTTTCATCGGGAGTAGCTTGTGCATAAAGGTCTTTGCTCAAAACATCTGCTTCCCGAGGGTCAAATTGAGGATTTTTGAATTGTTCGTCATAGTTTATGTGTACAGGAAGTGAAATACCCCATTTTTCCGGAATAAACTTATGGAGTTGGAAATCTCCTTGTACGCTATATCGGGTAACATCTTCTCGTTTTCGTTGGCTGACGCGTTGGTCTAAGGTACCGAAGCCTGCTTTCCGTTCTTGAAAAGTAGCTTGAACAGTACCTAAATCTGCCAATTGAATATTCAGGTTGGCATTAGCCGCCCATGCCGAAGAATTATCAAACTTGGTGAGGCTCAACTCATTTATCCACAATTCAATATTAAGAGGTCCTTCAGCGGGAGTTTGGGGATTTCTTGCTCCAATGACAATATTACGAATATCGCTTAGTTTAGGCGTTCCTTTAATATAGATTTTATGACCCGGAGGGAGATTCAAGGTGTATTCAAATCTTTCTTCCGAATTAAATCCTGTATTATTTCTTTCATTTTTGGCAGTTGTGAGCAGGTCCAAATCAAAGTTAAACTGATTCCTCCATATATTAGCCGTATCGTAAGGGGCGATACCCGAACTTGGGTCTGACGGAGTTAAAGGGATTTCATACTCATAATAATTCATATCATTATCCAATCCCAAACGAATAAATGCTACTGCATCTCCTCTTTGATTAAAGTTAGAAGGGCTTAAACCCGTTTCCACTGCTTCAGCATGTACCCACATTCGTAGCTTTTTAAAGTTACGAAAATCTTGATTTACATATTTGAAAAGTCCTCTCCCTTCATCTTCTGGCAAACAATTTATTTTCATTAAAAGAGACCGCTCATCTTGTAAAAATCCCGGTTGCGTATTGCCATTCATACCCTGACGAAATACTCCGGGAGGGACTACATAATTGAAAGGTGTTTTGCGAGAATTATCCTGAACACTTACACTTCCTACATCAAAGGATTCACAAGGTTGGGGTTCATATTGAAAACTATCGGGACGAGAAGTGAAAATTCCATCGTATTTTCTCCATTGTGTAGAGACCGTCTGAAACTCTGTGAGGCGTAGGATTGCTTCATTTTCAAACCCAGTCATACATAGCCGCATAAAATTAATCACCTTAAAGTTTGGGATATTATTGATAGGCTTACCCATACGGATAGGAACCCGGAACTGATACCAAGTAACCGTATCTAACTTGCTTCCGCTATTGTTGAGCTTAACGGAGGAGGTGATTTTATCTACAATAAAATTTGTACCCGGAATCATTGAGTCGCGGGAGACTTTTATTCGATATTCCCAATATTCTTCCCACGTATTAGGGGTACCGTTTCGGTTAAGGTCTTCGGTATCGGGATATTGGCTTGCTTGGAGGGTATAACCATTATTGGATTGATTCACGGGTGAATTTCCCTCCGTTCCGAATGTTCTTTCATAACGGGTGAGTACTCCTGCGGTAACATTATTATAGTCTTCGGAGAGGAAATGCTTATAGTCGTCAGCACTTGGGTCATTAAAAAATTCATTATAAGCCGCACTTCCCGTTCCAAAATTTGCAGAAAGCTTGTCTAAGTAAGGCTGGAAAAAATTTCGTTCCTCTACGGTACTTAATCCATCTAACCCTACGTCCTGACGAGTGCGGGCATCGGGGTCATTACTAAACGCATTAGAGGGAGGGATAGTAGTGGGTACTTTTCCCCATGCCGTTTCTACTACTCCTTGCGCGCCTCCATTTTCCGGCAACCCATGCTCAAAAAATTGAAGATTATCCGGAATAATATCCTCACTTACATTTCCGAGATGTAAGTATAATTCTCCCCCTGTACTATCTTTAAATCTATCTAAAAAGGGGTCCATCATCCAAAACTCGACAAACTCCACATTTTGAGCCTCAAAGTCTATATTTGTATTAATTTCTGCCATGATTCCCGCCCAATTTTCTTTGGGTTTGAGGAAACGTCCAGATACAGAGAGTTTAGAGGGGTCTGTTTGATAATTATAAGGTCCTCTTCTTGCCGGAAAATAATGAAGGTCAAATGTGGGTTGAAAAGCGGCTCCTGGCAATGCCGTAATTTGGGGAAAAAGCTCATAGGGAGTAACCGGACGAGAATAAGAGCTGTCTTTGTCTCCGGTGGGGATTTTGGCAATATCAGGATTATATACTTGTGGGTCTATCTGATACCAACTTAGTTGTGCGCGGGAATAGCCCGCCGCCAGAGAATCATTTGGAAATTCCAGCGTTGGGTCATAAAAACGATTACCCGGCTGAAATTTAGGAAAAGACGCAATTTTCCAGCGTTGTATCCCCATCATGCTATAGGGCATCTTTGCCGCTTCAAAGTCATCAATATAAGTAATTCCTTGTAAAGAATCCTGCATCACCTGACGGGGCTGACCCGGGCGGAGCTGCGCCCATTCTCCCGAAAAGTTATAGGAGGAAGGTGCTTTTGTATTTAATAGCGGAAGTTTATCTAATATCTTGGTTAATAGCGGAAGTTCTTTTTGGGACGTAAGGTCAAAGCCCCAAAGGGTATTTCTGACGGGTTCATCTCCGATGGTGGTCTTAAAATTAGTGGGGCGTTCGTTGAGTTGAAGTCCGGAGAATCCGAGTTTAGTGTTTTTTAACGGACTATATTCAATCCTAAGTCCTGACATAGTTTTGGTTTGCATCTGAAATGCTTGTTGTTGGTCAAAAGACACATTGATTTGCTGTCCTTGTGCGAGGTATGCGGGGTTCTTAATAATTACCTTAGAGCCGGAAGGGTCAATATCATAATCCGTTCCGCGATTGAGCCGAACCCCATTTGCCGTAACGACTACACTTTGTGGATTTACGCCAAAGGCATTGAGCGGGATTTCGGCAACTCCGCCCCCTTGTCCACTTTGCCCGCTAGTACCAGGTCCTCCTCCCTGATATACTCCTTCTAAGGTGTAGCGATTAAGCTGGGGATAATACTGAATCGCATCTTGATAGGTCATATCATATAATGGCTGAAAGACATATCTGACAGAGTCGTCCGGGTAATTTAATCTACGGGATAAATAAGACCCAAACGGCTCTACATGCGGAAAGATAATTACTCCTTTCTGGGGAATTACCGTCAAATTTTCAACAAAGTCAAATAAATTATCTGGTTCAGGTGCTGTATTATTAGTTAGCCTATCTAAACTTGTGAGTTGCAGTAGGGGGATATTTTGAATAGAAGTGTCTTTGGTTTCTGGTAGAAAATTAATCTTCCCGGCTTTGGTTCCCGTTTCATACATAACCTGCATTCGGAATCCTTGGGGACTGATACCATAAGCAATATTATAAATATTCTTCATCATCAAATCCCAAACTGGATATGTTTTATTGTTATATGTGGGGCGCAACTGTGAAGGCCTAATCATTTTAAGAAAAATAGGGTTACTATTTTCCGCATTTGCCGGCACATCATTAGAAAACTCCCCGACCTGAAAAGTTTTATCATCATATTGATAACTATACGACACAAACATTACATCGTCTGATTGAAGCGGAGTACTTAGCGACACATACCCTAATTGAGGATGAAAGGTATAATCTCTTCCTTCTTGAAGTTTCCGAAGATTTACCATCTGGAAATCTGTACCATTTATCATACGGAAAGTTCCACTTTCAAGTATAGAAGCCGTTTTTGCTTTATCTCTTAGGTCAGGGTTGTTTTTCAGGTATTTGTATAGGTTATTGGCTCCTTTATCCGGTAAAATTGTATCATTGTCAGGGATTACATTTGAGTTAAATATTACTCCTTGCCCATTGGCATATTTTCTGTCATTTTCGCCCATATCTATAAAACCCACTCCAAGACGAAGGTTATTGGTTTGCGTAACATTTGGATTAGTAACCCATACTTCCAACTGATTGATAATTACACGGGAATTAATTTGAGGCAGGCGCGCAAGAGCTTCATCAAATTTGGAACGGAAAAAATGAGAAAGGAAGAAGTGGCGATTTTGGTCATAATCTGCGATGGATTTCTTAAACTGCGTTTCTATAGCCCCTCCCTGGCCACTTCCTTGCGCACTGATGCTTTGACGCTGTCCTCTGTCCATCGACATTAATCCAATGACATTTACAGGACCGAATTTCAAACCGGCTTTTATTCCAAACAAATTTTGCGCACCCTGTATCAGGGAATTTCCTAACGGCATACTTACATTTCCAGTTTCTAAACGTTGGAGGATTTGGTCTTCGTCTCCGGTGTAGTCTAATTTTGTAATATTCTCAAAATCAAAAGTAGCTTTGGTATCTTGACTAATATTTACCTTAAACTTATCCCCAATATTCCCTACTATTCCCGCTTGAAGTTGTTGGTCGAAGTTAAGATAGGTGTTTTTTTGCTGGCGAATAGGGAGAGAGGGGTTCTCAATTTTATTTCTATCTACAGACAATTGAAGAGACGCACTCCCTGTGGGAGTAAGGCTTATGGTCCCCCCTCCAAACACGTCGTTTAGCTTTGCCAATTCAATAGAGGGTATCAGGCTTTTTTGCTGCTCCTTATTGGAAGCCATTCCGGTTTCTTTAAAATATTGGGCAATTCCTTGTGTTCTTCTCATTTCTATATAGTCTTCGAAAGAGATGTAAGAGGGGGGGCGAATATTTATCCCGTTAATTTGCTCATAGATATAATATCCTTTTCCGTCGGGAGCGAGTTCGTATTTGGTTTCTATATTGGAGGGATTTTGTAGCCACATCGGCGAAACGTATTCTTGAGTAGTGGCATCTCCTATACGGTCATTTGGATTTAGGATAGAGTCTGGAGGGTCATTTTTTATCTCCAATTTATATTGAGGAGAGTCCAGAAACGTGGTTGTTTCGGGAAAAAGAGAAGGGGTTTTACTTTTTAGGGAGCGAATATCCTCCTTAGCGGTTTTAAGGCGTATCTCTATGTCGGGGGTAATTATCTGTTGTTTTTTAGTAGTAGAGATAGCATCTTGTTCGAATGCAGGTTTGGGGGTATCATAATAAAAAGAGCAAGCCGCCTTATCCATACGGTTTTGTGTATGTTTTTTTCGTGTAACGGCATTTTCCGGAAAAATCAATACCGGAATGAGTACAGCAACAAGGATAGATATGCTAAAATTTGACAAACCTTTATATATTTAATTTTTTACTTAGAAAAATATTTTTATAACATAAAAAGCAACAAGCCTGCAAAGTTAATATAAACTGCGGCGATACTTGTTTTTTTTGTAAAAAAACACTATATTTTAAAAAGTGTAAAGGTTTAAATCATATAATATGCTATCCGTATTAAATATTTTTATATACAAGAAGTCAACAATCAGCAAAATAAAGCCACCTACCTACTCGTGTGAATGGATACTTTATATTTGGTGGAATTATAACGCAAATATAGAATTAATCTGTACAAATACAAAAGGATAAAATTTATGCCCTTTTCAATTTACCCGATATTTTTTGAAGGGAAGAAACAAAAAGCGTGTTGTTTTTTCAAAAAGAATGCCCTGCAAAATAATCTTGTTTATAGAGATAGGGAAAACATCAAAATAAATAACGTATTTTTGCATAAAATTGGTTGCATGAAAACGTTACTTACCACACTTAATTCCAAATATATTCATCTTAACTTAGCGATTCGCCTATTGTACGAGCTGAATAAGGACTCTCATAATATAGAATGGAAGGAGTTTACCATTAAGGAAGACAAGGAACATATAGCAGACTTTTGTAAGGATTTTGAGCTTGTGGCGTTTAGTTGCTATATATGGAATATTACCCAAACCCTTGAAGTGGCGCGTATTCTTCGGGAATGGAATCCGAAGATAAAAATCCTTTTGGGCGGACCGGAGGTTAGTTATGAATGGGAGGGGGTCATTGCGTTGCCCTACATAGATTATATAATTACCGGAGAAGGCGAAGTCCCTTTTCGCAGTTTTTTAAATCAATACCCCAATGTAGAAAGTATTGCTAACCTGATAAGTAAAAATCAGGACGGCAGTATTTGCTACACAGAAAAAACGGAAAATTTTAACCTTGAAGAATATCGCGGAAAAATATTTTTTGAAAATGACTTGGCAGTAGAGCTTGCCAACCGCGTCCTTTATATAGAAACCTCGCGTGGTTGTCCCTATAAATGTGAGTTTTGTTTGGCAAGTTTAGACAATAAAGTCCGCTACCTTCCTAACGAAACACTCAAAGCCAATCTGTTATATTTGATGAAGTATGGGAAAACCATTAAATTCCTTGACCGTACTTTTAATATAAAAAAGGACTTTACGATAGATATTTTTCAGTTTATTTTAGAAAATCATCGTCCAGAAAACGTGTTTCAGTTTGAGATTACGGCAGATATTGTACACCCGGAAATTATCCGTTTTATTCAGGAAAAAGTTCCCAAAGGGCTGTTCCGTTTTGAAATAGGCATACAAACTGTAAATCAAAAGGCAAACCTTGCGGTAAGTCGGAGGCAAAATTTTGAAAAAACCAAAGCGGTAATTTTGGCTTTGCAAGACAAAGTAGAGATGCACTTAGATTTGATAGTGGGAATGGCTTGGGATTATTGGGAGGATATAAAATATAGCTTTGAGTCAGTCTTTAAGCTGTATGCTCCAGAACTTCAATTAGGCTTTTTAAAATTTCTTAAAGGGACACCTGTAAGAATCAAATCCGAAGAACACGGATTTAAATATGACCCCACCCCGCCTTATCAGATTATTGAAAGTCATTATCTTTCAAGCCAAGAATTGTTTCGTATTACGCAGTTAGAACACGCCTTAGAAATTTATTGGAATAAAAAAAGGGCAACACTTACCCTAACCTACATCACAGAAACCTACGGAAATATATTTGATTTCTTATTAGGACTCGGAGTATATTTTGGCACAAGAAAAAGTTTTCATCGGTTTTTATTGGAAGATATATATGATATTTTAAAGGAATATACCTTGTCGCTTTACCCGGACGATAGGGTTTTGGGAGAAATGATTGCCTTGGATTATTCTCTTCAACATAAAGTCCGCCCCAAAGCATTATATTTACCCGAAATCGAAACGAAGGACAAAAATATTTTGATTCATTCCGGAGGATTTAATCCTCATAAATATAGGTATCTTATATTTCCTATCAGTTTTGATTTTGACCACTTTTTCACCACTAAGAATATTCGTTCCGGAGAATTTAGGACAATCATTCAGTATAGTGGCGTGAAAAAACCGGAGATAAGTAGTATTAAAAGTAGCATTTTTGCTGAACTCCTCACTCAAAGCCCATTATTAAGGCGAGAATAAGGAGCGGATATAAATACCCAAGTATATCATAGAAATAAAAAACACCCGAAATAGATTTCGGGTGTTTTTTGTGTGGTTAGGGAGGGAATCGAACCCCCGACACAAGGATTTTCAGTCCTTTGCTCTACCGACTGAGCTACCTAACCGCTATCATTTATTAAAAGTGGCACAAAGGTACGAATGTATTTTGAAACCACAAAATATTTTTTGAATTATTTTACAAAGATTTTCTGTAGATTATTTTCATGTGAGTAGTTCTTAGTTTTTAATGATAAGTTCTTAGTCTTTGTAAATAGATGTTTACCAGTTTTTTAACTAAAAATAATATCATAAACTAATTTTAAACCAGTACTTACCTTTAAAAAGGCTTGGATATAGCAATAATCCACCGAAAGGCGAGCGGTTTTTGGCCTCCCGAAGGTAAGCTCACCCAGATTGGGAAGTCTGTTCTTACAGATATATTTTTAATCCCAAATTTTTCATTTCCAATATCTAAACTCATTCCAATTCCTGCATCGTGGTGCAATATTCCCCATCGTGTTTTTTCTATTATTCTATCATTGTCGGGAATATTTTTTCCTAAGATTCCGCTATCATAAAAAAGGTAAGTTCTGTATTTTAATATTTCTGCAATTTGCGAATTTCTCCATAGTGATAGGAGTCCGCCAAAATCCAATTCTATATTGGTAGCAAAGCCGGCACTTCCATACCATTCTGTTGTTCCTCCGTCCATCAGCGCGCCTTGTGTGCCAGTATATCCCCTTAGTCCGAGTCCTCCCCCAAAGTGAGCATGTCCGGTTTTAAAATTAGGAGACACACTCCACGCATACGGGAAAAATCCCCGCGACCGATAAAAGGGGTTCTGATACATTTCTTCCGGGCTTCCTCCATATAAGTATAGAGCGGACTCCTTCGGGAGGTTTCCCGTTCCGTACCTTCCAAAAAGCCGGTGCTGAAGGTTAAATTTCCCTATTTTAAGGGTATTGAGAAGGGTAGAAGTAAGATAGGCAAAAGTCATTTGCCCAGCGGGTGCAACGGTTCTAAGGTGTATGTCCCAATTTCCATGACCGCTACTCATCACATAATTACGTTCAAACCCAAGGATTAATGAAGCATTTGATTTAGCGATTGTCCAGTTTTCGGGTAGAATCAGATAATCCTTCATGGCTTCTGGATAACGATACATAAAGGTATATTTGGCATAAATCCGGCTGTAAATCCCATCATCATACCCTGATTTCGGTTTTTTATACGAAAATCCGGCACTATGATGGTGAAGCCCATCAGTCCACCGGCTCACAATAGAAGCATAAGCCGCTTTTCCCCATTCCGGAATAAGAGAAGACCATTCCAATTGGTAGCATATTTTTTGAAAATCTTTCTCAAAAGGCTGCAAAGCAAGGTGAGAAGACCTTATTGTGCCAATACCCGAATTATACCAAAGCCTTGCCTTGATTCTATGGATTTCTTTAAGATATTTACCTTCCACCGTGAAGCCTGCTTGTAAGCCCGAAAATCCGTTCCACCATAAATAAGGTCTGATATTTATGGGATAATGCTCCCATTTACCGAAGATATCTGGCTTGGAGAATAAGCCAACACTTAATTTGTATGGAGTTTTGCTACGATTATTGAGTAGATTAATATCTGCAAGTTCGTGTTTGGGGTCTATCTGAACTGCTCTTACGCGATGGTCTAAAATTACTGTGTATTGAGGGTTCAGATTTCCTTTGGAAAACCACTTAGGGAGAACAATCAAAGAAGAGTCTTGCCTTACAAATTCCGAAATGGGGATATAATAAGAGATATTTCCTTTTTTAGTAAAGGCTGTAAATTCAAGGGGCATTTGCATTCCTCCTTTTCTGGCAAAAGTAATGGCTGTTTTTTTGCCCGGACGCGGTCTAACAGAATGAACCGCATAATCTATGTGCTTATCAGTATCAAGCCATTGGTCAAAGAACCAATTTAAATCGGATTGTGTGTATTCTATAATAGCCTTTCTGAAATCCTCCGGATAGGGGTGTTTGATTTTCCACTTATTAAAATAATACCGCATAGCATTGAGGAAGACATCTTCTCCGAGTACATATTTAAGGTTATACATCATGACCGCAGTTTTAGTATAAACCTGACCATAATCCGGGCTATTTTCTTTGCCCCCAAAATCATCAGAATGGGTATTGAGAACTCCGGCATCGCGGTGTATTGCCCTTTCAAGGTAAGGACCATAAGCCTCCAAAAACCGTGTCGGGATTTTGCCGGTAAGGCGAGTGTATGGAGCAAGTATAGGGTCATAGTCCCCAACGATTTTCTCCATTGCCCAGACAGTAAGGAACTGTGTAAAGCCTTCATCCATAAAAGCCCTATAAGTTTCGTTAGTGCCTACCATTCCGTAAAACCAATTATGCCCGATTTCATGGGCAAAGAGAGAATAATATCCGGGAGAACTTCCGCCATCTAAGGTAAGCATAGGATATTCCATTCCGTCATCGGCATCTGCTACGACCATCTTGAGATAAAGATATTTTCCAAACTCCTGACTATAAAATTGAATAAACTTTGCGCAATATTCTGCTGCATCTTGCCACCCCCCTGCATTTCTTTCCCTAGCCATCGATACACAGCGAACCCCTCCTATAACGATTTCTCCTCTCCTATAGGTCGGGTCTGCCGTAAAAGCGAAATCATGCACATTCATGGCATGAAAGACCCATTGTTTGGTCTTTTCGTTATTGGCAGGGATAAGCTCCTGCGCATATTTGCCCGGGTTTCTATAATTTTGAATGTTTATTTTACGGAGTAGGGTGTCGGGTAAGGCTTCGTTTTGATTTTGTAGTATTCCGGTAGCTTCCAAAATATAATACTCCGGAATATTAATGTGAACATCGTAAGACCCGAAATTTCCGTAAAACTCATGCCCAAGATGTTGGGCTGTATTCCAGAGAAAGCGACTATCATATACCGCAATGCGGGGATACCAATGCACAACGTCATAATGATTTACTGAATAGATTTCTCCATTTTCTTTTTGTATTTTTTCTGAAATGATTTTCATTCGTCGGTTATCGGAATTTCCCGCCGAAAAATAAGTAGTAAACTGAATGTCAAAGGTCGTGGATTCGCCGGGGTCTAAGGGCTGATTTAAATATACCTTCATCAAAGTGTTGTCTATCTCATATTGTACTATCTTTTCATTTTGTTTCAGAGAATGAATAAGTGTGCCTTTTCCATCATTCCCGTGAACCCCGTAATCTATTTTATCGCCATTCTGCCTCTCATACTTATCAAGATAGCTATCAGGAGTAAAAGCGTTTTGGTATAAATGAAAATATACAAACTCCAATTTATTCGTGGAATTGTTTCGGTACGTAAGGCTTTCTCTCCCTTCTATAAGGTTAGAGTCTGGGCGAAGATTACAAAGAATCCGGTAATGTATATCTTGTTGCCAGTAATCTGCTGACGGTTTTCTTCTTTTCCAATAATACGGATTTTCTGGCGAAGAATAAACGGTAGGAGAAAGATAGTATTCTTCGTCTTGTTCCCAATTTTTTACTTGCGTTAGCCCGTAGTCAGCGCAACACAGAAATATAATCAATAGTATCCAACAAAAGCGATTTATCATACATTCATTGATTGTGAATAATCGGAAAGATACAAATTTCGTAAATATCTTCCTGTAGCAAATCTTTTTGGAGGAAATACATTCTATTATTAGAAGTCTCCATAGTTTACTTGAAAGCACGGTAGCCCTAACGCTAATCTCCATAAGTCCACTACTCGGTCTCTGTCGTCAAGGACAAACCGTATGAAATAACGATTTTCGATATGTAAATGAAAAAGTTCTTTTTTTACCAAATCATCTCTACGCCTATCTCCTGTTTCTCTCATATACAAGGCATCGTACTCAATTTGATTTTGTAAAAGCCAATTTTCTGTTTGTAAGCGTGCCTTACTCTCTCTTCCAGAAAGAAAAATAATCTTTGTTCCCTCCTTTTTGTAGCAGCATAATAGTTCTGCAATTGGCTCATTCAATAGGTCAGATTCGCAGGCTTCCGAATGGTAAGGGCTTCTCCCATTAAAGATAGCCAGCGTTCCGTCTAAATCACATAAAATAGCAGGAGGCAACTCCTTTTTTTGCTTTTGGTAATGAGGTCCCCTTGTGTTTTTTAGAATGTGCTGTCTATACATCTTCATAATCACTTTTCTTCCCACCGGGTTTTCGCGTTTAGCATCTCTTTCGATACACTCTTCCAAAGGGGTATCCATCACTATAATTTCCTTCAATACTTTCTCCTCGCTTTCGGTGCAATAGTCTCTTATGGCATTCTCTATCCGTTCAATCACCCGCTCTGAAAGATTCGTGTCATCAATGATTATATGTTTTCCTTCTCGTAGAGCCTCTTTCATTATAAGGTCTCTCACCCGCTCTACAAACTGCTCGTTCTCCGGCGTATGGTGTTTACAGTCCATCATCTCCCTTAAATCATCTTTGTTAAGTCTTTTATATTTTCCTGGGTTTTCCGCTACCATTTTTTTGGCAAGGGTAGATTTGCCACTTCCGGGCAATCCTTTCATTAGAATTACCTTTTTCATTATTTGTGTTTTAGGTAAAAACCGGCGGGAGCCTCCCCCGCCTTTTTCTGATAAAATACTGCGACAAGGGAAAACTCCTTAGTTTTGTCCTTATCCATACGATTTTGCATTGCTTTCCTTGTTACTATTTTGACTTTGCAAAACTACTAATTTTTATCAAAATATCAAAAAGTGTATAGTAGTAAATAATTTGTCTTTAAAATAGCATTGAAAGTAGTACATTTGCAGAAAAACAATTGCAGTGTTAAAGTGGCTAAATGACACATTGGCCTAAGCACACCTTATATTATGAGTATGTTTGCTTATAGGATATTATTGCTAAAAAAAAGAGTACCTCTTGTTCTCTACATGGGGCTAACTTTTATGTTTATTACTAGGTGTAACACGCCCTCAACAGAAAACGAAAAGGTTACATTTCAGCAGTTTACTGATTTGCTCAACGAGCATAAAGCACCCGCCTTAGCTACATTCTTGGAAGAAGATTTTATTTTCACAGACTCAAGAGGGCAAGTCCTTAACGGTTGTGAAAGGGTTGCTTCCGGTTGGAAGCAGCTTTTCAATACATTTCCCGACTATACACTCGAAGTAAAAGAGGTAATTACGGTCAAGCCCGGAAGTATTGCTGCTTTCGGATATATTAGCGGAACTTACAAGGGAATGACTACTAATGTCAATGAAAATTATTGGAGAGTGCCGGTGGCTTGGAGGGTCTTTATTAGCCCAAACGGTAAACTCAAAAGCTGGGAAGAATATCACGACACCAAAATTATTCACGAAATTATAGAAAGTAATCAAGCAGACAGCGATTTCTGACAACAAAAACCCCTCAATAATACATGGAAAGAATACACGCCATACTCCAAAACCTTTCTAAACAAGAAAAAAAGTACTGAAAGCAATACTTGGAAGCCTTTCATGGAAAGAAAGACAACCGTATGCTCGAACTCATTGAACTTGCTGAAAAGAATCCTGCCCTCACCCAGGATAATGCGTCTAAGAAAATGTATGGAGACCCTAAGTCTAAGGCATTTATTATGACCAAGGGCAGGCTATTAGACAAGATGTATAAAATCCTGATAGATGCCTCCGATATTCCCAATAACCATAGCGTAGAAGAGGACCCTAACGCCTACGCCGTGATTGACATCTACAAACAATTCACCTTAGGCTCTATCCTGACTAAGCGGGGGCTTGGAATGATGGGTAAAGATATTTGGACGGATATTCTTAAAAATAAAACTATTACAAATAATGGGTTCCGGTTACTACTCCTTTCCAATATAAGGTCGGTTATCAAAGAAGACCTCAACGAGCTTTATGGTATCAATGAAGAAATTGCAATTGCCCTAAAAAGGCATTCTGTAGAAATCCTTGCAGAAGGTACAATGAATGAATATCGGATTCTGCTCTACACCCAAAATTATAAAACACCACAAATCCTGCAACGATTTATAGAAGAGAAACTACCGGAGATAGAAAACGCCTTATCAGCTTACTATTCCCCTATTGCACATTATCATTATCTTTTCTTAAAAGAAGCATTAGCAGCGTTTCACTTTAACTTTGAGGTGGGCGTAGATACCATTCAAGAAATGATTACACTCCTTAAAAATCACCCTGAAATAGCAGACAAAAATAGGACAGCGATTAGCTACTACAAATTATCGCTAATAGAACTCCAAAAACACAACTATGAAGAAGCGTATAGAAGCGCGGACGAAGCCATAAGCCGGCTCGGAGGTCAGTTACATAATCTAATGGCGGCCCACTTTTTGAAAACAACGGCAGCTTTTTTATTGGGAAAAATGGAGGTGATTGATGAATATTATGCCTTATGGGAATCATTGCCAATTAAAGCAAATATAGACCTCCTTCATAAGATTAATTATCTCAAAGCCTGTCGTTTATATATTGAAAAGCAATATCGCGCCTTTCAAAAAATGTTAATTGAAATGGACGATTTGTATCAAAGTAAACCTCACGCCAATAGCGCATTGAGAATATTTGAAATCATGGTTATGATTGAGACGGGAGATGATGATTTTGCTACTTCAAAAATAGAAGCCCTTCGTAAACATATCTCAAAATATGAGGTTCAGCCCCGAATCGCAACAATTTATAAAATTCTTCACCAAATAGAATTACAATCATTCGATTTTCAAGCCAATCATAAAATCAACAGCATGCTTGAAAAATTATCGTTAGAAACTCCGTGGAGTGCCAATTCCTTTGAGTTAATCCGATTTGATACTTGGTGTAGAGCTATGATGAGTAAAAAGGACTATCAGGAACAATTTCTGGAAGAAAAAGGGACTTTTTACTAACCCAAAAGCAAGAGAACCAAGAGCTAAAAATCATTTTTATCTTTCAGTTCTATACTTGTAAACATTGTTAAAAAAAGAGTATTACAAAAAATAAAACAGATTAATTGTTTTTTTTATTGAGAATCAATTAGTTATAGTTTTTTGCCTTAATACTACTTGACCACTGCTGTTGAGCTGCTTAATAAAAAGGGAATAGTTGTAAAAATTTTGCTATTATTTTTACAAAAACAAGTAATTTTGCCACATGCTAAAGCATTTACACATCAAAAATTACGCATTATTTACCGATTGCAATGTTACTTTTGGTAATGGGCTAAATATTCTGACAGGCGAGACCGGTGCAGGAAAATCTTTACTTATTGGCGCACTTGGGCTACTAATGGGAAAGCGTGCAGACACAAATATCATTTTCAATGAGCAAGAGAAGTGTGTGGTAGAGGCTACTTTTGTAGATTTATCCCCTAAAATTTGTCATTATCTTCGGACTTTGGAGGGTTTTGATATGGATAGTAGTTCAATTATTATCCGAAGAGAACTTAATCCTTCCGGAAGAACAAGGGTATTTATCAATGATACTCCGGTTTCTATCCAGATACTTAAAGAGGTCATGGCTTCTATCATAGATATGCACAATCAAAACGAAAGCCTCTTACTCTTGGATTCCGTCAAACAATTGTCTTTGTTAGATGATTATGCCGGCACACAGTCCTTAGGAGAGGCTTTTCAAGCCCAACTACGCAATTGCAGCCGCATCCAAAACGAATTGAAACAATTGGAGGCAGAAGAGGCTACTGCCAGACAACAATCTGACTATTATTCTTTTTTGGTACAAGAGCTTACAGAGGCTAATCTTCAGGAAGAGGAGGAAGAAACCTTAGAGCAAGAAATCCAGCTTCTTCAAAGTGCGACAGAAATAAGAGAAGCCTTGCAGCTATCTACAGAGCAACTCTATAATCAAGAAGTATCGGCATATCATTTATTAAGCCAAAGCCTTGGAGTACTTCAAAAAGTTGAGAAGATAGACCCCGTAATCGGAATGGCAGTAGATAAACTTTCGGAGTGGAAAGAGGGCATGCGAGAAATCGTATATCATTTACAAAATTTGCTGGAAAATGTAGAAGAAAACCCCGAAAGATTAGCCTTTATAGAAGAACGATTAGGTATTTATTTCAAGCTAAAACGGAAATATAATGTAAAATCTGGCAGAGAGCTGATTCTATTGAGGGATAATTATAGCCAAAACCTTGAACGGTTTTCAAGCATAGAATCTTCCATTGCCGACCTAAAAGCACAGTTAAGTCATGAGTTACAAATCCTTGCAGAAATAGGGCTAAACCTTGAAGCTCAAAGACAAAAATTTATTCCGGACTTGGAGGAAAAGGTTAATACACTACTGAAAGAAGTAGGGTTTAAAGATGCCCGCTTTATCATAAAACTCTTTCGTAATACGGCTGATACCGGCTTGCTTCTCTTAGCCGGTGAGCAAGTTCGTCCGCTCGCATCAGGGATAAATAAAGCAACATTTCTAATCCAAACGAACCCCGGTCTTCCCGCTGGAGAGCTATCAGCCATTGCATCGGGCGGAGAGGTTTCGCGGGTTATGCTTGCTATAAAATCTGTGCTAGCAGATAAATCCGAATTTCCGGTTTTAATTTTTGATGAAATTGATACGGGCATTAGTGGAGAAACTGCTAATAAGGTCGGAGCAGTAATGCAAAAATTGGCAAAGGCTTTTCAAATTTTATCTATTACCCACCTGCCGCAGATAGCCGCAAAAGGAAATCATCATTTCCTCATTTTTAAAGAAACGCTATCTCATACTACATTCTCCGGAGTGCGGGTACTAAATGAAAAAGAAAGAGTAGTAGAAATTGCAAAAATGATAGGAGGGGATAATCCCTCTGAAAATGCGCTAAGGAGTGCCGCAGAGCTTATCAGGAGTTAATGGGTGCTGATTATTTTAGTCAATAGACTTGTCTAACTAAGGGAATAACAAGGTTACCTCTACCCTGCTTCTTTCCTTAGGATTCCATGAATAATTTGCAGGGGGGCGCATATCCCCAAAATACTGAAATCGAAGATGCTCTGGTTCTACCCCTCGGTCTAAGAGAAATTTTTTAATAGCTTTTCCCCTTGCATAAGTAAGGTTAGCGTTGTCTTCCTGAAAAGTCATTTCATCAGCATAAATAGAGAAAGTAGCCGTAGCAGAGGCATAAGGTAGGGTAAGCATTACAGAGAGTGTTTCTAATACCGAAAGCCCAGAAGTAGCCAAATTTGCATTTCCTCTTTCAAATATTAGTTCGTTTCTCACAGCAGCCAATATTTCATTATCTGCCGAAGAAAGTTCGGGACAGCCTTGTAGCGATTTTGTCCCTTTAGTAAAAGGACATCGGTCTTCCTTGTTCCTAATGCCATCATGGTCCGCATCGCGGTGAGGGTTGTTGGTATTTGGCTCATTTGCGCGCTCTAAAGTTTTAAAAACGGGAATAATACTGGGTTGAAAATCTGCTACTTTTGCACTCACCTCTATATTTTGAGAAGAGAAAAAAAACTTCGGAGGACAGCCGCCATCTGCCTCTGAGCCGGGTATATCGGGACAAGCATCTAACGTATTATCTACCCCGTCCCTATCTCTATCTTGAATAAATGCCCTAGGCGGAGGGGTAATATTTTCCGGACAACCTTTATTAGATTTTGGTCCCTGTACGTCCGGGCAGAAGTCCTTATTATCCGGAACCCCATCCTCATCGGTGTCAAGTTCCGAAGGGGTGTAAATACTTTTTGTAAGGGGGATTCCCTGTGTCTCGCGAGGAAAGATAGCAACAAAGGCTACTATCAGAATGTAACGATAAAACATATTTTTTCTGTTTTATGCAAAAATACAAAAAATTAAAGCAATTTATCTAATAAATAAAACTTAACCCCAAATTTAGCGTATCATAAGCGTCTGTTTATACTCATCTCTCTTTTTTTGTGGGAAATTGAAACGATATATAAATTTGAGGCATTTTATAAAAACATCTCCCAAATACAAAATCTTTTTCAAAGTAAATCAAAAAAACTCATGCAGCAATTTAATGTAAGAACGTTTCGGAGTATGAATCCTATTAGGTTAATTCAAGAAACCCTATCGCCTATAACTAAGCCTTTGATTCACAAGGTGCTTGGAATTACACAACTTGAAAAGATTCATGAAGAGATTCACAAACATAAAACCAAAGACCCTGCCGAATTTGCAGAACTTGTTCTCCGAAAGTTAAAAATATATTATCGGCTTCCGGAAGAGGAAGTTATCGAAAAAATCAAAGCTATCCAAGGACCGCTTGTCTTTCTTTCTAATCACCCGTTAGGAGGAGTAGAGGTATTGATTATGATTCTTTTTATGAGCAAAATCCGGAAAGATTACTACATATTGACGGA